>JAQXHG010000031.1 GCA_029007115.1 bacterium
CAGGATAAAATCATAAATTAACAAATTTTAAAGATGGTATGGAAAAATTATCATCTTTTTGTTATTTTATAATTGGTGATATAAATGTCAAAGGTATCAAAAGAATTAATAGAATTCAAAAAATTATTAGAAGAAGATGAAATTGAGACTTATAAAAACGAACCAATTGAAGAATTGAATCTGGATTTCTTAATTGATTATGTTTATGAAAATGAATATATCCTTGAAGATAATAGACATTACGGATATACATTACATTCCTTAGAATCCATTTTATTAATAGTTATTTTTGCAATGTTATCAAATTGTAATACTTATAAAGAAATAGAGTTATTTATTAAAGTCCATTATGATTGGTTAATTAAAAAATTAAAACTTGATTTTGGTATTCCTTCCATATCAACAATAAGAAGAGTTATTTCAATGATAAAACCAAAAGAATTAGAAAATTTATGTAATGAAATATTTTTTGAATATGTTAGAGAGAAAGATGATATATATACTGATGAAAATTTACGAATTGTTGATATATATTCTCTAGATGGAAAAACAGCAAATGGTTCAGAAGTAAATACTACAAATGGATTAATCAAGAAAATTAACGCAATGAGTGCATACTCTGTAAAATATAATAAAACATTAGCAACTGAATTTATTGATGCAAAAACAAATGAAATACCTACGTGTCCTAAACTATTATCAAGAGTAAATATAAAAGATGTTGTAATAACATTTGATGCTTTAAATACTCAGGAAAAAACAATAAAATTTATTAATGATAATAAAGGGCATTATGTAGCGCCAATAAAAGATAATCATAAAGATTTTGCTGAAGAATTAAAAGTATATTTTAATGATTTAGATTTTTTAAATAAATCAAGTAAATACACAAAAACAGAAAAAAGTCATAATCAAATTGAAAGAAGAGAATATTATTTTACAAATGATATAAATTGGATAAACAATAAAGAAAAATGGAACGGACTTAAATCCATAGGTTGTGTAAAAAAATATATTAATAATAAATTAACGGAAGAAAGATATTTTATATCTGATATTGACTGTAAATATGTAGAACAGCTTTCAAATGTAATTAGAAGCGAATGGAAAATAGAAAATAACCTACATTGGTATTTAGATACAGTATTTAGAGAAGATTCAAATAAATCATATAAAAATGAAAGCCAAAAAAATTTAAATATAATAAGAAAGTTTTGTTTGGGTATAATTAAACAAATAAAATCATTATATAATCAAAGTGTAAACAGTGTAAGACAAATTTTAAGCATGTGTTTTGAAAATGAAATAGAGAGAATTTTCAATTCTCTCCATTAATTTGTTAATTTATGATTTTATCCTGGTGCTTAACTTTCTTTTTTTCTTAATTTTTTACTTATATTACGTAATTTACAATATCTTCGTACTTAGAACCATGTGGAGTAAGTTTTATAATACGTGTATTTTCATCTATTACTTTGAATTTAATATCTAATCTTTCTTCTGGTAAAATATCATTTATCAGTTCAGACCATTCGATTATAGAGACTCCATCACTATTAAAATAATCATTAAATCCAATACTTTCATCTCCGTCTTCTAATCTATAAACATCCATG
Source organism: bacterium (assembly GCA_029007115.1). GTDB lineage: Bacteria > Bacillota_I > Bacilli_A > RF39 > UBA660 > CAG-1000. The sequence continues at coordinate 1,617 of JAQXHG010000031.1, forward strand.
TGATATAAAGGCATTTCACCTGATGTGTATTCTTTTACTATATTAAATGTTGGACTAGTTATTGTTTCTTCTAAACCAAGTGACTTTGCAAATCCTTTAACAAAAACTGTTTTTCCACTTCCTAATTCTCCATCTAAGCAAATAATCATTCCTGGAAATTTTTCTGATTCGATGTTTTCTGCTAATTCCATTGTATCTTCTATACTTCTTGATGTAATTTTATAATCCATTCTTTATCACCTAAATTAATTATAAAAAAAATATGAATCTATATCAACATAAAAATTCATATTTTAATAAAGTTTACACTATATTATTTCATCACTAAAAAATTCTGGTTCACATGTGATATTTATTTTTAATTTTTTTAATGCATTATTTTCTTCATTATTTATTATAAACGTAGAATGTGCCTCAGTTCCTACTAATTTATCTAGGTTGTTTATAGATTTATCTATTACTGGATTCGTTGCACTACATATTGATAATGCAATTAAAACTTCTGGAAGAGTTAGTCTATTGTTTGTTTTTCTTAATTTTAATATAGGTTCTAATACTTTTGGACTTAGTAAATTTATATCATCTGGTATTTTTGATAATTCTTTTATTGCATTTATAATAAGTGAACTTACTGGACTTAGTAATTCCGTTTGTTTACCATGTATTAATTTTCCATTTGGTAGCTCTAGTGCTACTAAATGTATTTTACGTTTTTTAGATTCTTGTTTTACATATGGTATAACTTTCATAAAATTTTCGTCGACTTCTAATTCATTCATTAATAATTTTTCTTTTTCAACTGTATCATAATCTGATAGTCCAAATTTATAATTTTTAAGTTCGCTATAATATCTACGTATAACTTCTTTTTTTGCAGCATCACTTACTACTTTGTCGTTTGAAATACAGTTTCCAACCATATTGACACCCATGTCTGTTGGAGAAAAGTATATATCTTTACCACTTATTTTATTTAGAATATTTTTTAAAATTGGAAAAGTTTCTACGTCTCTATTGTAATTTACGGCAGTTATATTATACTTTTCTAAGTGAAATGGGTCTATCATATTTATGTCTTTTAATTCTATAGTTGCTGCTTCATAAGCAATATTTACAGGATGTTTAAGTGGTAAATTCCATACTGGGAACGTTTCAAACTTTGCATATCCAGCATTTATACCATGTTTGTGTTCATGATACAATTGACTTAAACATGTACCTAATTTCCCTGAACCTGGTCCTGGAGCATTTACTAAAATTAATTTTTTGGTAGTTTCAATGTATGGATTTGCACCATAACCTTCTTCACTTACAATAGTTTCTACATCTGTTGGATAACCTTTTGTAAACGTATGAATATAAGTTTTAATGTTTTGTCTTTCTAATCTTTTTATAAATTTATCAACATTATTTTGTTTGTTGTAAAGTGTTATTACTACTGAATTTACTATAAATCCTAAATTTTTTGCATTATTAATTATATTAAGCATTTCTATATCATAAGTTATTCCGAATTCAGCACGAACTTTATTTTTTTCTATATCGTTTGCATTGATACAAAAGATAATTTCTAAATCTTTTTTTAATTCTTGAAACATTTGGATTTTTGCATCTTCTTTAAATCCTGGTAGTACTCTAGCAGCATGTGTGTCTTGAAAAAGTTTTCCACCAATTTCTAAATAAAGTTTGTCAAACATTTTAATTCTTTCTTTTATTTTTTTACTTTGTATATTTACATATTTTTCATTGTTAAATCCTTTTTTCATGTTTACCTCTCATATTATATATATTTAGTATAACATATAAGTCAATTTTAACGCAAAAAAAATGGCAGCTTTCTATCTTCGCTTCCACTATTTTCGACGTTTGAGTGCTTGACTTCTGTGTTCGGGATGGGTACAGGTATTTCCACTCAGCTATCGCCACCATTTTATATTCTTTATATTGTCCTTTAAAAACTTGATAATGCTTTTTGTTACATCTTTTTTTTCTCTCTCAAACTATCTCTAATTTTATGATTAAA
>JAQXHG010000032.1 GCA_029007115.1 bacterium
GATTTTATTTTCCGGTTGGCATACCAGAACTTATTATATCAAAAGGAGAAATAAGTGCATACGAGTGCTGTCGCTTTTTCAGTTCTCACGGACATAGTCCGTGGTTTTAACAAGCTTACAATGAATTGTAAGCAAATAAAACGAAAAGACTTAGTTTTCCCTTATTTTACTAAGCCTTTTTTAATTTCTCTTTATATTTTTGTCCACACCCAACTTGGCATTAATTCCTAATTTTAGTTGTTAAAATTGGAAATTCATTTAAGCCAAATATATTAATCGACTCTGATTTAAAATCAAATTTTTCTCCCTGTGCTTCCATACACCCCTTATTAATCATCAGCCTTGTAATATTATATAAGGGCATTTGAATTCTCGAAAAATCCTTAAATTTTCCTGTTTGTAAAGATTTAATACTTATTGCATCATAGTCAGTATTTTCTTCCATTTGAAAAGCAATTTCTAAAGTATCATTAAAAGAATAATCAACACAATAAGTATCATCTCTATCTTTAAAATAATAAATAATGTATTTTCCTGATATAGTTTGAATATCATTTAATCCTAACTTTTCATTAGTATATAAATAAGAATCACGTAATTTTAGAAATATTTTTTCTATTATATCATTATCATATTTTGAATGTAATCTGTGAATATTTGATATTTTTCTTTTTTCTAACTCAATTACTGCTAACATAATTAAATCCATATTTAGATTACTATTCGAAAATATATTGTTTTTAAATGGCGTTAAATCCTTTTCAAACAAGCATTTTTCTAACAATTCTTTACTATTTTGAAAAGTTACAAATGGATTAAAAATAATAAATTTTCCACTTACTCTAAATGATGGTTCTAAGATTTTACCATCTTTATATTTATCCCTATTATTCCATATTGTAGTATAAAATTTCATCAAGCCATTAATATAAGAATGTACTGTATCTATAGTTTCTACATCTTTATAATAATTATAATTGTTTTTTGATTTAATTTTATCAGTTAAATAAGTAATATTATCTAAAAAAGTAAATACTATTTCTGATAAAACTTCATTAGAACAATACTTTGGATGCAACCAATAGATATTATAAAAATCATTTATACATTGTTTAATCCATTTTTCTAAAACATTAGAAATATTTTCATTTAACGTAGAAAACTCGGCAAACATATAATTTCCATTTCTTATATCAAAATTTTTTATTAAAGTATCATTACTTCCTTTATATATTTTATATATTCCTAAAACAAATCCATCATTCGTTTTGTTATAAGCAATTCCAAACTTCCATACATATGGAAATAAAGTCTCTTTTATAACTTTTAGTTCATGATCAAATCGATAATTTAATTTATCTATGGCATCTTGCATAAGATGATAGTATTTATTTGGACCATTAACATACGATGTAACAAGTGAATCACTGCCTTTTTTAATAATTATCGTTCTTAATTTAGCATATTCTATCAATTCATCAATAAATTTAGTCTCATCATATAAATCATTATTATCAAACTTAATTCTTTTTGTATCTTGATTTTTAAAATCAATTTCTTTAAGATATTCGTTTGATATAAGCTTATAATACAACTTTTTATTTTTAATATCGCTCATAAACAAAACTACAGGATTAAAAGATTTATTATATTTAACTACATTTAACACTTTAGTATCGCAATCATAAAAATATGGTTTAGATTCACTATACTCTTCAGGGAGTGTCTTACTTTGAACCTCGATCAAGAGTCTATCGTGATTATTTTTATCAAGTATACTAATTCTTCCATCTAAATCTGGAATCTTATCTTCTTCTGTAGTTCTTACCTTAATTCTATTATTTTTTTCTAACAATTCTTTTATAAGTCCTATTGACTTACTTTCTTTAAAAGTATTATCCGAAATTACACCCATATTTACATTCTGTTCTAAATCAAATACAAATTCATTCATAAAGTTTACCTCACTTAATCAACTATTATACCACATGATTTAAATTATTCTTAAAGTAATTAAGCAATTGAATTACAAAGTGGCTCCAGAATGGCTCCAGTCCTTATTTTGGACTATTTTTTGATAAAAAGAAAAACTCGCGTTTTCCCTTATATTACTTGGGTTTGCGAGTTATTTACCACAACATTGCTTATATTTTTTACCACTGCCACATGGACAAGGATCATTTCTTCCTATTTTCTCACTTGCTTTTTTAGGAGTCCTTTTAGTTTCTTCTTTTCCATGACTGGCATGTACATTTTTTACTTCTTCTCTTTGAGTATTTTGTCTAACTTCTGCA
>JAQXHG010000033.1 GCA_029007115.1 bacterium
AATAATATAAAAATAAAAAAAGAAAAAGAAGACTTTGAAAGAGTTCAAAAAATGATTAAAGTAAGATGTAAGAATAATAATGTTGGAGCTGGGATTCCTAAAAATGTATGGAGTAAAAAATTAAAATGTGAATGTGGTTCCTCATTTAATAAAAGACTTTATCATAAAAAAGATACTGGAAATACTTATTGTTTTCAATGCTATCATCAGAAAACATATGGATCACTTAATACTAGAATAAAAAGAGGACTACCTACAGATGATGTATGTGATGTTCCGTTAGTTCAAGATTGGAAATTATATACAATGGCAAATTTTTTATTTAGAAAAATTTGGAGTGATAAAGACAAAATCAAGGAAGTTATTAATAAATTATTAGATGAAGTTATTACAGATAAAGAAGCATGTAATGATTTAGAAAACGAAATAAATAATATAAATGTTAAAATTAATACAAATAATAATAAATTGAAAAATTTATTAGATATGGTATTAAACGAATATATTAATAAAGAAGAATATAAAACAAAAAAAGAAGAAATAGAAAAGAATAATGAATTACTTGAAAATCAAAAAAAGGAATTAGAAAATAAATATGGTATTTCAAAGGATTCATTAAAAGAAAGAATAAAAAATATTAAGAAAAAAGTAGATGAGCATTTAGGTAATGCAAATAAATCAGTATCAGATGATATGTTAGAAGAAATAGTTGAATCAATCACAGTACATAAAAACTATTTTGAATGGAAATTAAATTACTTAAATGATATAATTGAATTGAATATAAATTCAAGGCAAGGGAAGTCAACTAGCAACACTTTATATGTAGATGAGGTTGAACTTGTTACTCAAACGACATCGTTGCACAAGCTGCAATCAATAATAAGTAATAATTGAATATAAAGACTAGAGAAAATCTAGTCTTTTGTTTTTACAAAATCCAGTGATATTTGAACTATAATGTCTATAAAAAGAGTTTTATTATACATGTAAATTAGTAAACTATACTATTTCAATAAGACAAGCAAATTTTGAATATAATTAGAAAAAATAATTGATTTAAAAAATAAGATATTAAAAAAACTAATTCGTGAATTTTTGTTGATATAAAAATTAAAATAATGTAGAATTAAAATAGGTGAAATATATGAAGAAAAATGGATTTACTCTTGTAGAATTATTAGCAGTAATATTTATTTTAGCATTGTTAGTTATAATAACATTACCAAATATAATAAAATTATATAATCAATCAAAAGAAAGAACATTCAATAGTGAAGTAGAAATAGTAAAAACAGAATTAGAAAAGGAAACATATAAGTATCAATTAAATGGGCAAAATATTCCAGAAATATATTCTTCATTTGGAGAAAATAAACTGGACATGGTAGGTAAAGAATTAGAATACTATGCTGAAATGAATTCAGATGGAACAATAAAGTATCTAGAGATAACAGATGGACAATTTTATTATCAATACAAAGGTGATGGAACATCAAGTGGAGTAGTTGTAGATTTAGAAGAAGATAATCCAATAATAAAAATGGACTATATAAAAGATAATGTATCAACAGGACAAATATTTGTATATGATACAGAATATGAAATATATGATTCAACAAATGCAGTACCAATTATAATGACAAACATGAGTGAAAATGATATAAAAGTTATAGCGTCATATAAAGGAATAGTGTTAAAAGAATTTACTATAAAACCAAAAACAGAAGATAATATAGAGTTTGTGTATTTGTCACAAGAAACAATAAATACATTAAAAGAGAATGAAAAAAATAGTTTAAAAATAGATACAGAAGTTAATTTAGGAATGGATTTAAATAATGAAGATATAATTGTAAAATATCCATATTCAAATAAAATAAAATTTACAAAAGTAAATCCAGATATGATAATAACAAACGCTACATCATCAACTAATGCCAAAATAGCATTTAATCAAACGGGGATATTTATTCCTAAAAATACATCAGTTGGGACATTAAATGTTTATGTAAAAAATAATAGTAATTCAACATATAAGTTCAAAAATATATTTAGAGATGAACTTAAAATGAAGGAAAATAATATCAATGAAAAAGTGTATACACCAATAATAATAGAAGGGACAGAGTTAGAGAAATATCAGGGATACTTGAATGGAGGAATATATTTTTACAATAAGAGCACAAATAAGTTTACAATGGATTTTGCATCAAAAACGAATATTCAAAAAATATACTTTGATTTTGATGTATTTATAAATCCGGGTGTATATAATAATGGTAATATTACAATTTCATCAAAAGAAAATTCATCATTAACAAATTATGGAGATTTTAAACCTATCGATTCATCTTATGATAATCAACATGGAACAGGCTATTGTTCTTATACAGAATGTTTTGGTGATAAAAAATTAGAATATGATACATTAGGAGAAGGGCTTTATTTTGGAGTAGGAAAAGAAACACTTGTATTAGACATTGCTCAATCAATGAGTGTAAAAGATACTTATTCAGTATATCTAACGGTTGATGGTTTAGTTAGTCAAGAGGGAGAACCTGGAAAGTCATTTCCCGCAACTATAATAGCTATTTCACAAGAAAATATGAAATATCTCTCATGGATTGGCTTTTATAAAAATTATATGCATGTATATTCTTATTATCAGGGAGAATCATATGGAAATTTAAATTATGAACTTACTAATCAAGGTTTTATATCATTTAATATTAGTAAATATGCAGGAAAGAAAATGAATATACAAGTAACAGCTAAAAGAGGTGGTAACACAAAAGTTTATATAAATGGAGAACTTGTTAAATCATTTAGTTCAGGAAAAAATCCAGTTGATTATAAAATGGCAACAATTGGGGATTTAAGACCAACAAGAGGACTAAAATTTACAGGAAAGTTATATGATTTAGCATTATATAATACTGAACTTAGTTCAGATGCAGTAAAACATAATTGGAATTATGCAAAATCAAAATGGAATATAAATTAAAAGTAGATACATAAAATAAAATTGTAAAGGAATTGATTATAATATATTTTAAATAATATAAATAATTATTAATTGTAATTTTGATATTTGATATGAATATAGTAGAGGTAAATAATGAGTAAAAAAGTAAATTATAAAAAATCAAAAAAAAGTAAGTTTTTTGAAATTGGAAAAATTAAAATAACTAAAGATGCATTAATTTCTATAATTATAATTGCTATATTAATTATAATATATGCTTTATCACCACGATATTATTTAGTAACTACCGGATTATATAATCAAAGTACAAAAGAAAATCAACAAAATGTAGAAACTGCAATGGGAAAGGAAAATACAGAAGAAAGATTTAGATTATATTTTCAATGGTATAATGTTATTCACGAGTTAGGGCATGGACTAATGTATTATAATGATGGTATTGATATTAGTGTTGTAGAAGAGGAACAATTGGTAAATGACTTTGCAGTTGCATATTGGAAATATTATGGAGAAGAAGAAAAAGTTCAAGAACTAGAAAGTATAGTTAATTATGCAGTGGAACACATTGGTGATAATTATAAAAATGGGATAGACTACATGGAGTTAGGAAAGAAAAACTCAAATGAAAGAAGTTTTTATAAATCATTTTTTAATTTTAATGATTATGGTTGGTTTCAATTTAGTTCAGTAAAAAATTCTTTTGTAACTAATAAGAGTTTAGAAAATGTATTAGAAGAAATGGGATTTAATGATTTTAAAATTGGAAATAAAAAATCATTAGTGTATCAAAATATAAATGAAGAAACTAGTACTAAAATTATTAATGATGCAGTAAAAAACTTTAATGATTGGGGGTTAGAGTTTCCACAAGTAATTCATCATTTTGATAAAGATCCTAATAATAATTATTCTAGATCTGTTATAAAATATTTAGGATTTTTTGAAATTCCAGATTTTTCTTATGTTTTTTCATCATAAATTTAACAATTTTAAAAAATATTGTTAATTACAAAAAATGCAAAAAGTAAAATAAAGTTACAATAATCAATTTATAGTCTTTTTTAATATTATGTTAGGATGTGATAATATGAAATTTAATTTTTATAATCCAAAAGAAGCAAGTAATTGTATATTAAGATCTTTTTCAAAAATAACAGGCAAAAATGGTATGATAATAGAAACAGAGTTAAAGGATTTAGCAAAACAAATGGATAAAAATGATTATTCTGATATTGAAGTATTTGAAAAATATTTAGAACAATTAGGGTTTGAAAAATATAATTGTTTAAATGATGTAAAAATTAAAGATTTAAATCTTGATAATTTGACATATAGTATTTTTTGTTGGGATAAAAAAGATTATTATCATTTAGTTACTATTTCAGAAAATATTTTATATGACAAAAAAGAAGAAACTTTAGAATTATATCCAATATCAATTTATAAACTTAGGACAAAAGAACTTGATAAGTAGTAAAATATAATTTTTTTAAGTAACAGAATTCTTTTCTTCTACATCAAAATATAAAAATAAATAACTTAATAATATATAGAAAAATAATATAAAATATTATATACTTATTTAGTAATAATGATATTTAGAATATAGGTGATTAAATTAAAGAAGAATTATAAATTTTTATTAATTTAAAAAGAATAAATAAATTGAGGTATAGTAATCATGAAAAAAATTAAAAATTTTATAACAAAATTTAGATACTTTTTTATAATAATGATTATATTGATAATTATTATATTATTATTTTGTTTTAGTTCTATTTCTAATAGGAGTGTTGCTACGGAAACAAATAAATATAGTAGACAAGATTTACAAAAAATGCTTATCTCAGCAGCACTTAGTTATTATTATAATAATTATTATTCAGATTATGAACAATATTTATTAGATACTGATGTGAAATACCCAAATCCTAGCAATAATAATTCTTGTGTGTTAGATTACAAAAATAGTACTAATTGTGTTTCTAAAAATTCAGTTTATCCTTTAGTGTCAACGACTTTTTATGATAATTTAAAAATTTCTCCTGAAGAGGTTAGTCGCTCTAATATGTATAATGTTGCTTGCTCTGCATTTACTTATTTAATATATAGTAATGTATTAGGATATAATATGTCAGAGTTTTATTCATTATATGGTACTGTAAATACTACTAAAATTACTAAAACTACTGAAAATGGTAAAATTATTTATAATCCTAATAAAATTAGAGTAATAAGTAGTCTAGATACATTCAACGATGCAATTACTAAGTATGGTAGAGCTTGGGCTACTACTGGAATATTAACTAGAGTTTCTAATTGTATAGCACAAAATAATGGAGATAGAACTAAGTGCGAGTTTACTAGAGCTTTAAGCGATACTGAATTAAAAGTATATAATACTAATAATTCTAAAAAAGGTAAAGATGGAGTATATATTGATAAAGATAATAAATCTGAAATAGTATTTAATTATAATTTTGAAAATTTGACTTATGGAGATGCTGTTAATTATAAGGCTTATGAAAATGAATGGAATTATATTATGGAATATATTACTAAAGGTAATGAAAAATATTTATTACAAAAAGGAGATATAATTAAAATACAATTTAAATCAGCAGGTCATGCTATGTTTTATGTTGAAGATATTTTAAATTCAAGTGATTCAGGCATTATTCATGCTACAGGAGTAGATGGTGCATATGATTCTTTTAGTATTAGATATGAAAGTAATATAGTAAATTATCTTGAA
>JAQXHG010000034.1 GCA_029007115.1 bacterium
TTTTAAATTATGATTAATAATTTTTTTTCTTGCTAATTCATTACCTTTATTAGCTAATTCAAATAGTTCCTTTTCTTCTTCTCTACTTAATACTTTAAAGCCTTTAATTTGTTGAATATACATATTAACTGAGCTCCCTAACTCACAATCAATATCAAAATCCAAATCAAATTCATCATCATATAAAGTAAACATAGACTTTATACAAGAAGGGACATCTAATTTAATTGATCTAACAGCATAAATAGTATCTAATAATGACGGAATATTTTTAATTAAGTATTCTGCTTCAAATTCATTAATTACATATTTTTTTAATTCTAAAAATTCAATTAATTTTTTATAATTTTTTATATATGTTGAATTATTATTATCTTTTTCAAATTCTAAATTAATAAAATTAATAATTTTATTTAGTTTATCTTTATCAATTACTGTTTTCATATTTTTCCCCCCATTTTTTATTTATTTAAAGCTATTTAATCATTCTTCTTAATCCTAATCGTGAAATATATATATTTCTTAATTTATCTGACCCTCTTTTTTCTATTTGTCTTATTCTTTCCTTAGTTAAATTAAACTCTTGTGCTACTTCATCCAATGTTTTTTTATCACAATAATCATCACCAATTCTAAGTCTTAAAATAGTTTTCTCTCTTTCATTTAAAACATTTATTTCACTTAAAATATCACTAATACTAGAATATATTAATTTATCAATTACAATATCCTCAACGTTACAAGAATCATCTGCTTTATCTTCTAATAATGATTCTAATTCATCTTCTCCTCTTTCGCCTACTGTAGTATTTGAACTAACAGTATCAACACAATGATTCTTAACATCTTTAATAGTATTTACAGAAAGTCCTGTTAATAAAGATAATTCTTTATTACTTGGTTCCCTACCATTTGCGCAAATGAAAGAATCTATAGCTTTTTTTACTTTTAATATTTTTTCTTGCATATGAATTGGTATTCTAATTACTTTACTTGTATTTTGAATTGCTCTTTGTATTTTATGTTTAATACATATGTAAGCATAAGTTGAAAATTTATTTCCACGTCTATAATCATATGTATCAACTGCTCTTATTAATCCATCATTTCCCTCTTGTACTAAATCTTCTATATCTAAATCACACCCTACATACTTCTTAGCTATAAAAATTACTAATCTTAAGTTATGATTTATAATTCTTTCACGAGCTTTAACATCGCCATTTTCATATTTTTTAAATAATTCTACTATCTCTTCATTGCTTAATAATTTATATTCAGAAATATCCTTTAAATATAATTTAAAGGATGATATATTTTCTAAACTACTTTCATTAAAAACTAAATCATTTTCAGAATCATTTTCTATTTCACTTACTTCTTTATAATCAAACAATCCTTTATCTAGTTGTTCAGATTTATTAGCATATTTTCTTACAACTTTCATACAAACATTTAATTTTTGAGATTTAGAAAATAATAATTCTGCATCTAATTCACTTATTTTATAATTATTTGCTTTTAAAAATATTAATAATTTTTTATAATTCTTCATTTGTTCAGAATCGAATCTACTTTCATTAAAATTACTATTAATATATTTTATTATTTCTTCTATTTCAACTAAACTTAACATTTTTATTGTATCTTCTTTATTCATTTTATTTCCCCCCCTATCTTTTATCATATTATTTTTTTCTTACATAATGAAACTTATTTCCAATCTTCACCTTTTGATAAGAATGCAAATATTTGTCTGGAACAAGATTCAAAAAATCTGTGTTTTTTCTTAATTTTATAAATGCTTTATCTTCTATTTGTTTTACTCTTTGTCTTGTAATATTATACATTTTTCCTATATAAACACCATTATAACCAAAAGCATACTTTAAATATAATATTTCTTTTTCTCTTTGTGTTAAAACATCAGTATTTAATATAAAGTTTCTTATCTCTCTTGACATTATATTTGAAATTACTTTTGTCTCAACAGATACATTACCATCAGGAATAAAATCTAATACTGTTTCATCTTCATCTTCTCCAATATACTCATTTAGACTAGAAACATCTTTATAATGTCTTTTAAATATATCAACCTGTTCCATACTAATATTAAATTGCATAGATATTTGTTTATCAGTTGGATAAGTGCCATTTTTACTAAAATATTCTAATATATACTTTTGAACATTTCTCATTTTATCATATGTATTATTTGGTATTCTTATAAGTCTATTTGTCTTTTTTATAGCAACTAGTATAGTTTGTCTAATCCACCAAGTAGCATATGTAGAAAACTTAAATCCTCTAGTTTCATCAAATTTTTCAACTGCCTTCATTAAACCAATATTTCCCTCTTGAATTAAATCATTTAAAGTTAAATTAAAGTTATTATATTTTTTTGCTACATTAACAACATATTTTAAATTATGATTTACAATTTCCTCATATGCACTACTATCGCCAGCATGATATCTTCTAAACATTTCAATTTCTTGTTCAGGTGTATAAACTTCCATATCTTTAATTTCGTTATAATAAATGTCTGTTAAATTTAAATCTCTTTTACCTCTACTGGTCATTGTAGAAGTCTTAGAACTATGATTTAATACTCTTTCTTCAAAATTTCTTATATCAAAAACTTCAAATAATCCCACTACTAATGAATTTTCTTCTATACCAAGCTTACATACTACTCGCATTGTATTTAATAATTTAGGGCATCTAGAAAATAAAGCATCTGCATCCGCTTCATTAATACTACATTGCTTTAATCTTAAATATTTTAATAAAAGTCTATAATTATCTAATTGCTTACTTTCTACTTCTAACGGACTAAAATTAGTATTAATATATTCTACTAATTCATCTATTTGTTGATGATTTAATGAAAAAACTAAATCATCTTCAAAATCTAAATCACTCGTATAATCGATATACGATAAATCACTATCCATCATAACTAATTCCCCCTAAATATATATTAAATTATTCTCTATTCCTTCTTATACCCCTTGTCATTTCGCGTAGATTATATCATACTTTTTAGAAAAAGTCAACTTTTGTTCGTATTTGATAGAGTAAAATAGAATTGGGATTGCATAAAAAAAAGAAAGACCATGTTAAAATGTTATTATAACAAAACACACTTTAGGAGGTCTTCCATATGGAAATTATATCACAAAACTACAATAAAATACTAGAGGATTTAATAAAAAATAATTTAAACAGTGTTATTAAAAGACATTTAGTTAATAATGTATTTAATTATATAGAGTTAATTTCTAATATTGACCAAGTAGTTATAAATATCGCTAAAGAATCATTAACACAAGTTATTGAATCTTTAGACAGAGGTTTTAGAAACTCTAGAGAAAGAATTAATAGATATCATATAAAAGCTAGAACAACAAGGACTATACTTACTATATTTGGTGAAATAACATATCGTAAAACTCTTTATATTAATAAATATACAAATGAATATTACTGTTACATTGATGAATATCTTGGTCTTAAAAAATATGATTATTTTGACCCATATATTAAAGCAATAATTTTAAATTATGCTTCTGATAATTCATATGGCAAAACGGCATCATTTGTTAACGATTTAATTGGTAATAAAATTAAACTTGATAAGCCATTTAAATATATTTCTAAACAAACAATTAGAAATATTGTGCTAACCTCTACTACTGCCAAAGAAAGTTATAAAGAACTTGAAACACCAGATGATATTTATATAATGGCTGATGAAAAATTTGTTGCTACTCAAAATAATGATAATAATGATGTTATGATTAAAGAAATTGTTGTTTTCGATGGAAGAACAACGATAAATGGAAGAACTACTCTTTCAAATAAGTATATTTTTTCGTCTTATGAAACAGATAAGTGTGCTACAGAATGCCTAGATTATATTTATAAAGTTTATAATTCTGATAAACTCAAAAATGTATTTGTTATGGGAGATGGTGCCAAATGGATTAAAAATCTGCCACAAAAACTTAAATTTGATTCCAATATTAATGTATCATTCTCACTTGATCATTTTCATTTTAAACAAGCTATTCATCATATTTGTTTAAATAAAGACTTAGAAGAAATACTTGCATCCTACGTTATATATTCTAAAAAAAGTGATTTTAAAATAGTATGTGACTACTTAATCAAATCTTATCCTCATCGTAAAGATACGATAACTAAAAATAAAGAATATATCTTAAATAACTGGATTCCAATTAGAAACTTATTTAAAAACAATTTGAAATGTCCAATGGAATCTCAAATATCTCATAATCTTGCTTATCTATTTTCTTCAAGACCTAAAGGCTACTCACTCAAAACTCTTAGACATTTAATTAAACTTAGAATGCTCTTCAAAAATAAACATAACATCATAAAATTATTTTTATATAATTATAATAAAAAAGAAACTCTTGAATATAATCAAGAATTTCTAAACTTCAATATATTTAATAATTCAAAAAACATATCATTTGATGATTCATTAATTCCAACTAATTATAATACACATTACTTTGATAATACAGTTACTGGAATAAATATTTCAAACTACATTTAATTACAACAAACCTGTAATAACTTTTAACATGTAAATTTTACCATTAACTCTTTACTCTAATTCGTATTTGTGTGTATTTTGTATGATTAATTTGTGAAAATAAAAAAGAGATTAATCTCCTTTTTTACTTAAATATTTTACTAATGTTATTTTTTGCTATTATCTGCTTCATTAATTCCTTCTTTAATTCCTTTTGCAATTTCTTTTCCAATTGTTCCCATAGCACTACCCATTGTTGGTGCCATTTTTTCAATACCTTCTTGTGCAACAGGCATAACTTGTTGAGTAGAAAATGCCAAAATTTCTCTACTTTTTGCGATAAAGTATACTGAAGAAGAAAACATTATACTAACAAATATAATAAATCCACCAAATATATATAAAGGTGTATATTTTGAAAGAGAAATTGAATTCTTAGTATCATCAATTCCTAATTGCATTTTGGATAATTCACTTTCTAATATAATTTTAGAACTTTCTAAATTAGTTTTTTCAGTTTGTTTAGTAATTATTTCAGTTTGTTTAGCAATTATTTCTGCATCTTTAGCGTAATATCTATCACTAAAACTCTTATCTTCTTGAAAAATCTTAGTTTTTTCAGTTTCTAATTTTTTTATTTCAGTACTTAAATTTGTTATTTCTGTATCTATAGTTCCTATTTTAGAAACTATAGCATCTATATCATTTTGAACATCTTGTTCTGTTCTTTGAGTTTCTTTATTCTCAATCTCAGCTTTCATAGAATTAGTTTTAATAATGCCTGTTACTATTAAACCACCACCAACTAAAATACCTGCTATTAATATAATTAATGCAATATTTTTAATTTTGTTTTTTGTTCTTTCGTAGTTTTCTTCTGTTAAATATTCTTTTTTATTCATCATTTTAAACCCTTTCATTAATATAAATTATTATCATTCTTTGAAAAATCTACATTTGATATTTCTTTTTTTATTGGTTTTATTTTTATAAATATAAATATGACTAATGCAATAATAACAATTAATTCTATTACAGTAAATATCATAAATATTGTTAATGAAGAAGTTTCTTTCTTAATAATATTTTCTATAGTAGACATTGTTAAAAAATATTCAGAACAATGTTCTATATCAAATTCTACATATCCATCTATTACTTTTAAATCATTTTTTATATTAATTAAAGACTTTTTAGTATTATCATAATGGTAAATTTTCGTGATACTTCCATCTTCAAATTTATCTCCCACATATAATTTTATTTTTGTTCCTGTTGGTAAATCTCCACTATGATCAAAATTAATATACAATCCATCCGCATAATTAGATAATTTATATATTTCTTTTATATTTTCAGTTGTAAAAGTAATTGCTGTTGAAAAATTTTTACTTTCTTTTATTTCTTTACCATTAATTATCCAACTATATATTATTTTTCTATCTTCATTATAATAATTTAGTCTTAATATTTTTTTATTAACCTTGATTTTATCTATATCTTCTTTTGATATCATACTATCAGCATTTATTATTATATCTGCATCTTGTAATTTTTCATTCTTTAATACTGAATCTAAATCATCCAAATAATATCCAAATTTTCTAGTAATTTTAATATTAATTTTATTTTGAGCACCAGATTCAGATGTAACAATTACTCCAATATTATTTTCACCAACTTGTAACTCTTTTGTACCTACTCCAGTAACTTTTGCTTTTGAATCTTCTAAAGTAGCATTTATATTTATACTAGTAACATCATAAGAAACTGATAAAGTATAATTATTATTATCAATTTTTATTAAGTCATAACCATCTACTGATAATTCCTTAATATTATTATTTTTTGATTTATTATCAGTTGATTGATTATTATTGTTATTATTTGATGTTGCTTTTTTTGAAACTGTAACCGTTTTATTATCAAAAATATTTACTGCATTACCATCTAGAGCAGATGTCACATCTCCACTTAATTTAATTGTAATTGTACCTGTTCCAGTTGCCGTGCATGTTGCACTAAACTTTTTATTTGTATCCATAGCATCAGCTGTAACATCTGCTTGCTTGATTGTACACCCACTTACAGGTCCACTCGCTGATACATGTATATTCCAAGCCGCTGCTGAATTTATGTTGGCAGTTACTGTAAAACGATCACCTACATACACACTAGAAGAACTTACCTTTAAATTTCCTGATGCTGCAAACACATTTATATTGAACGCAAATATTGTTATTAGTGAGATAATTAAATATTTTATTTTTTTCATTTTATTTCCTCCAAATTTTATTCTATAAGTTTAGTTCCTAACAAATGTTGCCTTACTCTTAATAAATCTGCTGAATTTATGCTATTATCATAATTTATATCCGAAGATAAGTAATAAGCACCTGATAGAATATTAATACTTAATAAATGCTGTCTTACTTTAAGTAAGTCTGCTGAATTAATCGCACCATCTCCATTTATATCTCCAATTACAATATTTATGTATTCTCTATATAAATCTAGGCCTTTTTTTATTCTAGTTTTACCACCAGTATATAATATCCTCTTACTATTTACCTCTTTAGTATCAACATCTATTCCATATCCATTACTTAACACAATACTAGAAATAAAGTCATTAATTTCCGTATTAACAATTATTTTATTAATATATTTATTTGTCTCATCAACATCATATTTATTAATAACATATGGATTTTCATCTTCAATAGTTAAAGTTTTTTGACCAAAATATTCAGTATAATTTTCATTAATATAAACTTTATATTTTATAACATATGTACCTACATCAGTATATTTGGGCACTTCATCTAATTTATATTCTTTATTTTCATCCATAAATTTCAATATTGCATTTTGATTATAATCTAAGTGCATTTCTATACTATGTTGTTGACCATCATATTTAACAGTCACATCTTTTGAAGTATCGCTAACATTTATAGTTGCTTTAAGTATTTCAAAGTCAATTGTAAATTCTTTCTCTTGATTTCCATTTGAAAAGCAATAATTTTCAAACTTTTCATTTGATAATTTTAATATTACAGTTGCAACTCTTTCCCCTACATCAGCGTTTGACGATACTGCACTCACTACACTATATTCTAAATTTTCTAAATTAGAAACTCTTATACTTGATGGTAAAATACTTGTTGTTCCATCATATGTTTTGTTTTCTACAATAATTTCTGGATTAATTATTGTTTTACCATTACTTACTGTAATTGTTATATCTATATTTTGTACTATTTCATAATTATTAGTATCACTTGAAATATATTTTGCTTTATATGTTACTTCTCCAAAACCAGTTATTATTTGATTTTCATCCATCCATTTAAAGTTTGATGGTAATTCTATTTCAGATAGTTGTTGTCCATATTGAGCCGTTAAACCTGTTGGAATTGTATATCTTGGTGTTTCTTTTTCAATCGTTACCTCTACATTTTTTGTTGATAAATAACCAATAGCGTTTTTTGCTTTAACAATGAAGTATGTATCTCCATATGTAAAATTATAAGCATTTTCTGTTTGATAAGATACATCAAAACCTACACCATTTGATATTGGAGCAAATGTAGAATTATTAAGTGTATTAAGAACTTCTTCTCTGTCTTCTTCTTCATGATAAATCAACTTAACTGACAAATTTCGAAAATCAACTTGAGATAATGCTTTATAAGAATTCTCATAATTTGTTACTATAATCTCATCTGGTTCAATATTTCTATAGTTTAATCCTTTGTCGATTACTTCTTGTTTTATAGCAGATTCTTTATATACATATATTTTCAAATCAGCACCTTGAATTTCTCCCACATAATTTCTTTTAAATGTATCATTTTCAAAATTTATGGTATTTCCAAGCATGTAAACATCTGACAATTGATAACAATCTTCAAATGCATGAGCACCAATTTTAGTAACATTAGCAGGGATAGTTATTTTATTTAAATTATTATTACCTGTAAATGCATAATTTCCTATTTCAGTAATATCTTCTGTTATCATAGTATTGCTTGCTCCAATAGCATCAGTAAAACCTATTATTAGTTTATTTGTTGATAACTCAACTATACCTAAATTATATACTGCTTTATAATTTCCAGTTCCTTGATTACCACCATTTGATGATGATTTCATAGGAGTATAAGCAAATGCATCTTCTGCAATATATTCTAATCGATCAGAAATACTAATAGTTTCTATACCTGAAGCCCAAAAGGCTTTTTTTTCTATCCTTCCAGTGTTAAAACCAACATATTCTAATCTTTTACAATTTTCAAATGCTGACTCATTAATTACTTCAAGGTTATAACTGAAATTTACTTCCAATATTCCACTCCCATAAAATGCATATTGACCAATTGAAGCACTTGAATATAAATTTATAATTGATAAAGAAAAAGTATTATAAAATGAATAATCTCCTATAGAACTTGGTTTTAAATCAAAGTGTGATAGTGAAATACAATTATAAAATGCATAATTTCCTATGGTATCTACTAATTTATCAGCTTCATCATTAGTCATTTTTACAGATGTTAATTTTTTACAATTATAAAATGCATAATTTCCAATTACTAAATAATCATTTTTTTCTTTCCAAACTTCAATTGAAACTAATCCAAAGCAATCTTTGAAAGCATAATCTTCTATTTTTATTATTGGAATATCTATTGATACTATCTCACTGTTTTCAAATGCATGAGCCCCTACTTCAACTTTATTATCTGCACCATATATGTATTTAATATTAGTATTTGATAACGAATAATTTCCAATTCTAGTAAATGTACTAGGCAAATATAAATAAATATATGATTCGATATCAGTTCCAGATTCTGCAAATTTAAAATTATCAGCAAATGATACAACCTGTTTTGAATCTATTGTTTCAGGAACATATAATCTTTCAATTCCTAGATTATGATTTTTATAACCTGTTATTTCTATATTTCCATTTTCTAAAGTATTATATTCCCAACCACTTTCATAATATTCTGGATTAGTAACTTGAATATCAATTTCTAAACTTTCTGATTTAATTGTAATTGTTTGACTACCTGTTGCAGTAGGATCATAATTTAAAATTTCAACATTTGGTAAATTAGATATTAAAAGTTCTTCACTGGTACTATCATTATAAATAGCATTTACCTTGCTTCCCATTAAGTTTGTAATAGAATAATAATTATATGGTGTAAAATTTAAATTTGTGACTTCAAAACTTGAAATATTCTTATTTAAATCTTTATAAACTCCAAGTTCATCACAATATCGGCCATCACAAAACTCTACATCTTTAAATGATATAAGACCATATCCATAGTATTGATCCCAACCTTCTTCACCTAAATCAATACTATTAGATTTTAATATATCAATTACATTATCCAAAGTTAAATTTTTATTATACCCTTTTAATACTGCTACTGCAGCAACTGCATGAGGTGTTGCCATTGAAGTTCCACTTATTATTTCGTGATCATCATCATCATTATTTCCATTTCTTTTTGAAATAGATGCATCTTTTCCCATTATACTTTTAATATTAGTTCCAGGTGCTGCAAATGTAACTTTAGAACCATAATTAGAAAATGAAGATTTTTTTAATTGAGAATCTACTGATGATATAGCAATTGTATTGTCAAAGGAAGAAGGATAATGATCTTTTGAAGTATTATCATTTCCTGCTGCTGCAACACTTATAATATTCTTTTGTTTGGCTGCTTCAATTGCTTGTTCTTCTGCTTCACTTTTTCCATATCCACCAAAACTCATATTTATAACATCTGCTTTTTTATCAATAGTAATATAATTTATTGATGCAATTATATCAGTTGTGTATAGAGTTCCATTTGTTGATACTTTAATAGGAAGAATTTTTACATTAGATGGTGTACCTTCTGCTATAGTCCCTGCAACATGAGTACCATGACCATTTGTATCATTCATAATTGTATTTGATTGTTCTAATACATTGTAATAACCTGCAAGTCTACCGCCATAATATTTATTAAATAAACTTACATCTAAACCTGTATCTATTATTGCTACTGTTACTTCTTCTAAATTATCAATATTAGAATTATCAATAGCATAATCTAAAGACATTTTATTTATTCCCCAAGAATTATATGTTACTTCTTCTATTTGGCGAACTTCATTTTTTTCAACACTAGCTATTGATTTATCATTTTCAAGTTTTTCTAATGCTTTATTTTTTTCTTCCTCTGATTCATATTGTAATATATATTGATTATTTGGCGCTTCAATAATATTTTTAGCACCATAAGAATCTTTAATCTTACTGTCTGATATTATAATAAGCATATTTTCTTTTTCTTCATCTGAATCTGCATTACTAATTTCTTCAAAATAATTATCCATAAAATCTTGAGATAAATAAGAAATGTTAATTAGATCATCATCTTTATTTTTAAATAAATTGTTTTTTACTAAAAGAACTCCAACAAAAACTACTATTAAAGTCAAAATAAGTAATAAAAATGTTTTTACTTTATACTTCATAATAAGGTACCTCTATTCTAATTGTAATTATATCATATCGTTTAATAGTTTGATATATAAAATTAATAATTTATCCTGAAAATATTAATGATATATCATTATACTATTTCATATAAACTAAAATAGTAATAAAAAATCTAATATGCAAAATAAAAATGCCTATTTCTAGGCATTTCTTATCAATTATGGTGTCTTCGACACGATTCGAACGTGCGACCGACGGCTTAGAAGGCCGTTGCTCTATCCAGCTGAGCTACGAAGACAAAATCAACTTGTTACTTGATAAGTATACACTAAAATATTTGTATTTTCAAGTATTTTGTTGATTTTGTTTTATTTTTATTACTTTTTATCATATTATTTAGTTATTTTTTTACTACATTACATATATTTTTTTCATCTTTTGTATTAAACACAACTTCCTTTACATCATAATTTTCAAATATAGATTCAGATATAACATATTTAACTTCTTCTAAAATAGTATTATTATTTATATCATTAAAAATATAATTATTGAATACTAAACTTATTTTATCATCTAATATATCATATTTTTCAAGAATAACATTCTCACTTACAAAACCATTTAAATTATTTTGTGAATTAACTCCACTTTTAAGTTCTTCTATAATTATATCTATTTTTTCATCTGTTTTATTAGTAATTTTTGTAACAGGCACATAATAAGAATAATTATCTAAAGTTTTAGTGAATATAATAGTTGTTTTATTTATATTATTAAAACTATCTATATCATATTCTTTATTTATCCCTATTTCTTTAGTAAGTGGATATGGAACACTTTTTTTAGAATTAGGTAAATAATCTAGTTTTTCATTTTCAACTGTTATATATATATTATTTATACCATTAATTTCAGTTAATGTATAAACAATAGATTCAATCATTTCTTCTTCTAAATATTTTGACACCTCTAATAATTCTTTACTAAAATCAAGATATACATTATCTTTGTCAACTTTTAGACTATTTAATTTAGTATTTTTAGGTATTAAAGAATAAAATTTTTCATATCCTACTAATCCATAAGTTAATATATCTATTTTATCTCTAATTGCATCTTCTATAGTAGTTTTATCATAATAACTTACTACTCTTGAAACATAATTATCCTCATCTAATAAATATACAATATTTTCTATCTTGTTTTCTGTATTTTCATTATTTATAGGTGTAATTTCATTATTAGGTATTGGAATTAAATAAAACATTAATAACAAAAATAAACACATAGTAGTAACAGTAATTTTATTAACAGCATATTTTTTTATCATATTCATCATTAAAATATATTCAATATAAAAAATAAAATGACTATAAAGCCACTTTATAATTTGATTTCACCTAATTTTATTAATTCTATTACAGCGCCGGCTCTACCCTTACAGCCTAATTTTTGCATAGCATTAGAGACATGATTTCTTACTGTCTTTTCACTAATATTTAATATTTGTGCAATTTCTTTTGTTGATTTATTATTTACAAGCAAAACAAATACATCTCTTTCTCTATTTGTTAATATATTTCCAGACATAAGCACCTTCTTTCTAGCACACTTCTAAAATAATTTATGTATTTAAAGAATATGAGTGAAAGAAATAAGCCCAGTTTATTCAAATTTAATAGTAATATTCTTTTTATCTTCAAACTCTTCTTGTATACTTCTCATAATATTATTAGCAATATCGCTATCATGATTATTAGAAGAAATAGTCACTTTTATATTATCATTATTAATTTCTACATAAGAATTAATTTTATAATTTTCTAATAATTTATCTTCAAGATATGTTTCCTTACCTTTAGCTAAATTTAATACTTGCAATTGTTCAAATGCAATATTTTTTTCTTCTGATGTAGATGAAGAAGAAATAATTTTATTTTGTAATTCACTCATAACACTACTAATTTCCTCATTTCTCTCTACTCTTAAAGCAATAAGTTTATTATTTTCACTAACATCAACATCAATATTCTTACTTACATTTTTTGTAGCATTAGAACTGAAAATTTCACTAGGTAAAGTAATATAATAAACACCCAGTATTAATATTAAAGAAAATAATGTTAAAAACCATAAATTTTGTTTATTCATATTTTCCTCCTCAATATATTTTATTTATAATATATTTTTTTATGCAAAAGAAAAAGGAGAAAATTCTCCTAGAAGTAAACTGCTAAACATTTTTCTACACACATTTTAACATCTCTATCCGTAAATGGTTTTGCTAATATATCAATAATTGGATAACTTTTTGCTCTTTCTATTGATTCTGTATCTTCTGCTCCACTAATTACAGCAACAGGAGTTTTAACAAAAATACCATTTTCTCTAAAATTATCTAAAACTTGAAATCCATCAACATTTGGCATATATAAATCAACTAAACATGTTTTAATTTTTGGCCTAATATTTGGATCATTTGCCATTTCAATTCCCTTAGAACCATCATTAGCAACTAAAACATCATAATTTGCACTAAATATTTTTTTAACAAAATTAGCAACTAAATTTGAATCATCAATGATTAATATGATGCCTTGCTTTACCCCTGGAACAGTCATTGTTTGGGCAGCAGTTGCTTGATTTATAGCAGATAAACTTTGATCCATTATATTATTCATATTATCTGATGGAAAAAATTGTATTGAACCAGACTCACTTGTTTGAATAATTGGCTCTGCTGGTTTTGCATAATTTTGTTCTGCAGGCATAAGTGGTACTTGAGGAGCTACTGGTTGTCCTGCTGGTGCAACTGGAGCTTGAGGAGCTACTGGTTGTCCTGCTGGTGCAACTGGAGCTTGAGGAGCTACTGGTTGTCCTGCTGGTGCAACTGGAGCTTGAGGAGCCACTGGTTGTCCTGCTGGTGCAACTGGAGCTTGAGGAGCCACTGGTTGTCCTGCTGGTGCAACTGGAGCTTGAGGAGCTACTGGTTGTCCTACTGATGTAGCTAAACCAGGAAAACTTGTAGTTAGTGGTCTTCCTAAATAAGTCTCAGCTAAATTAATTACCCTTTTAGCTTCTTCTAATATTTTAGGATGATTTTCATTAACATAAGCACTATCACCTGCTTTACTTTTCATTTCTGATTCATAAGCCATATCACCTAAAGTCATAAATCCTAAATATCTAGCATCACTCTTCAACGCATGAACTTCAATTGCATAGTTTGGCATATCATTTGCTACTCTATGTTTTTCTAAACTAGCAAGTTTTTCTTGAGACATATCTAAAAAGTCTGTTAATGTTTCATCATACATTTCCATATCTCCAAAAAGTTCCAAACTTTGTTGAACATTTACTCCATTATTAGTTAATATAGTGACATCTTTCATAATAATTCCTCCATTACTATCTATTGTTCATTATAACACAAAAAATTAACAAATTAAATATCAATCATGTTATTTATCTTCTACTATTAAGTATATCATAGTAAAAATTAAAAGCAAGAAAAAAATACTAGTTTAAAATAAAACAAAAGAATTTTAGAAAAATGTGTAAAATTAAAATGATTTTTTTAAATTATTATCACTTAAAACTTAATTATAAAAAAACACATGATTTACTTTTCATGTGTTAATTCACTACTAATATTAATAATTTTTATATATTATTAAATTCAATAAAAACAAATATTATATCTCATTATATCTTTTAATTATTCTATCTTTACCAAGTAGTTTCATAATACAATACAAATCAGGTGTATTTGATTTAGTAGTTAATGCAACTCTTAAAACTGTAGATATATCAGATACATTTCCTTTAAATGCTTCTGGATTTTTCTTATATTCTTTTATATTAGATGCATAACCTAATTCATCACACATTTCTTTTACCTTATTAAACCAAGTATCTTTATCATCATTTTCATCATAATATTTACTTATATATAAATCTAGTATATTTTTTATTTCTTCTTTATCTGTTATATTTTTCCACTCATATTCTTTTTCAGAATTATAAAATCTATCATCATACATATACCATATCAGACTCTCTATCATAGAATAATATACTATATCCTTACGTGGTTTTTCTTGTTCACGTTCAATGTTTAATATATTTTTGTAATATTCTCTATCATACTCTATTAAAGACTTTAAAGATTCACTATATTTACATGCCCACTTATAAGATTCATCATATAAATCTTCAGCTTTCATTTTTGAAATAATTTCTTTTGATATATTATTTAATTTTTCTAAGTCATATAATGCACCACTTGAAGACATTTTTTCAGGATTATATTCGAAATCTGTAAATATTTTATCTGGGTTTTCAGTATGCCATTCTTCATAATTAGAGTTTATTATTGTCATTAATGACTCAATAACTGCCCTTGTTGGATATCCAAGTTCACTATAATAACTCATTGATGCTTCAGGATCTTTTCTTTTACTTATTTTTCTTATACTATTTCCTTCTTTTTTTATTATTAATGGTGTATGAACATATTTTGGATGTTCAAAACCAAATGCATCAAATAATTCTATATGTTTTGGCGCACTACTAAGCCACTCTTCTCCTCTTACGACATGAGTAGTTCTCATCAAATGATCATCAACAAGATGAGCAAAATGATATGTTGGTAATAAATTATCACTTTTCATAATAACAAAATCTTCATCATTTTCAGATAATTCTAAATCACCTTTTACTTCATCGTGAAATTTAAATTTCTTTTCAAAATCACCATTTGATTTAAATCTAATTACATATGGTTTTCCTTGTTTAATATTATCTATCATTTCACTAACAGATAAGTTTCTACATTTAGCATATTTTCCATAATATCCTGTTCTTTGTTTTTTATGTTCTTGCATTACTCTTAATTCATCTAGTGTTTCCTTAGTGCAAAAACAAGGATATGCTCTACCTATTTCTATTAAATGTTTAATAAATGCATGATATATTTCTTTTCTTTCACTTTGAACATATGGCCCATATTTTCCAACTATTTGACCATTTATTTCATATTCATCTGGTAATAAACCATAATGATTAATAGCCTCATTAATTAAATCAACAGCAGTATCTAACTCTCTTTTTTGATCTGTATCTTCAATCCTTAACATGAATATTCCATTATTATTTTTAGTGATTAAATAATCTATTATTGCTTGATATATACCACCAATATGAACATACCCTGTAGGACTTGGAGCAAATCTTGTAACAACTTTTCCATTTCTACTTGGATAAATTTTCTCATAATCTTCTACTGTCTTATCAATATTTGGAAATATTAATTCAGCTAAATCTTTATTTGTCATAAATAACACCTCTAACACGCATATGATTATATAATATTTTTCAAATTAAAACAAGACAAATTGAAGTGAACCCCAAATAGTTCACAATAAAAAAAGAAGCGTTAGAGAAATTCTAATGCTTTTTTGATTTTATTCTTTTTGTGTTGTAAAATAATATCCATTCTTCTACAAGTTTTTGGTATTCTTGTAGGGATGAGATATT
>JAQXHG010000035.1 GCA_029007115.1 bacterium
ATTTAAGTAATCTGATAATACATTATTTTTTAAATTGTCATCATAATGTTTTCCCATAAAAATAACACCTCACTTTCTTGAGATGTTATTTTACTTTAATGTCTTCTTTTTTTAAAGTGTCCAAAATGGGGTTCACTTCAAATTGTCTTGTTATAATACATTGAATAAAACTACAACAAATACTACACTTAGTACACTAATCATACCAATCAAGAAATAATCAGTAACTTTTATTCTTTTCTTCTTTAATGTGATTAATGGTTCTTCTTCAATCATAGTTCTTTCTAAGATTGGTTCCATCTTCATTGTATTCATCAATTCTTCTTCTTTTCTTTCTTCTTCACTCATCATGTTTAATGCTAATTCATCATTTACCATATCATGCACTTCCTTACTTACCTTAATAACATAATACCAAATAAATAATCATAATACAAGTTTTTCTTGACTTAAATAGAAATTTAATGTATTATTAATTCGAGGCCTGGAGACATACTCAAGAGGCTGAAGAGGCGCCCCTGCTAAGGGTGTAGGTCGGGAAACTGGCGCGAGAGTTCGAATCTCTCTGTCTCCGCCATTTAAAAATATAAATTCTTAAAACTATATAATGGTTTTAAGAATTTTTTCATATAAAAAAGTATTTTTACTCTAATATTACTAATTATTAAATGTAAAATATTTGTTACTTGTGTAGAAGTTGAATATTATTTTTGATAAAATATACAGGTGTGTTAAATATTGCTAAACTAAGGAGAAAGATATGAATAAAGATATTATAAACGAAATAAGTGCTGAAATTAATGTTGATACTAAAGGGATAGAAAGTGTACTAAAGCTATTAAGCGAAGGAAATACAATACCATTTATAGCAAGATATAGAAAAGAAGCAACAGGTGCATTAGATGAAGAACAAATAAGAGTAATAAATGAGCACTATGAATATCAAGTTAATTTGCTTAAGAGAAAAGAAGATGTTATTAGACTAATAGATGAGAAAGGTCTTTTAACAGATGAAATTAAAAATAATGTAATGGATGCAAAAAAACTAGTAGAGATTGAAGATATTTATGCTCCATTTAAAGAAAAGAAAAAAACCAAAGCTACAGAGGCAATTAAAAATGGTTTAGAACCTTTAGCAAAAATAATTATGAGTTTCCCTACTACATTTAATAATGAAATAATTAAAAAATATTTAAATGAAAATGTAAAGAATGAAGAAGATGCAATTGAAGGTGCAAAATATATAATTGCTGAATGGATAAGTGATAATGCATATTATCGAAAATGGATAAGAAATTATTATTATAAAAATGGTATTATGACTTCAAAATTAAAGAAAAATGCAAATGATGAAAACAAAGTTTATGAAATGTATTATGACTTTAATGAAAGTGTAAAACATATTAAACCACATAGAGTACTTGCAATTAATAGAGGCGAAGAGGAAAAAATATTAAATGTATCAATTGAGGTTAATAAAGATGATATAGAAAATTATTTGCAAAGCAAAATTATAAAAAAAGAAAGTCCAGTTAATAATTATATACTTGATGCAATTAAAGATAGTTATAAGAGATTAATTGCTCCTTCTTTAGAGCGTGAAATTAGAAGTGATTTAACAGAAAAAAGTGAAGATAAGTCTATAGAAGTATTTAAAGAAAATTTAGAAAATTTACTTCTAATTCCACCTATGAAAGAGAAAAATGTACTTGGATTTGATCCTGCATATAGAACAGGATGTAAACTTGCCGTATTAGATTCTACTTCAAAAGTACTAAACATTTCTGTTATATATCCTCATGAGCCTAAAAACGAATGGGAAAAATCTAAACAAGTTATTAAAGATTTAATTAATAAATATAAAATTGACATTGTAGCAATTGGTAATGGAACTGCTAGTCGTGAAAGTGAAAAATTAGTAAGTGAAACTTTAAAAGAAATAAAGGGTTGTAAATATGCAATAGTATCTGAAGCAGGAGCTAGTGTATATAGTGCAAGTCCACTTGCTATATCAGAATTTCCTGACTTAACAGTAGAAAAAAGAAGTGCTATCTCAATAGCAAGACGACTTCAAGATCCATTAAATGAATTAGTTAAAATAGATCCAAAATCTATTGGCGTTGGTCAATATCAACATGATGTATCACAAAAGAAACTTTCTGAATCATTAGATTTTACTGTAAGCAAATGTGTTAATAATGTTGGTGTAAATATAAATACCGCATCCCCTTCTATACTTAAATATATATCTGGTTTAACTAAATCAAATATTGATAAAATAATTAAATATAGAGAAGAAAATGGAAAAATTAAGTCAAGAGAAGAACTTAAAAAGAAAAAATTATTAAATGATAAAGTATTTGAACAATCAATTGGATTTATGAGAGTAATAGATGGAGATAATCCACTTGATATGACTAATATACATACTGAAAGTTATGATAAAACATTAAAATTATTAAAACATTTAAATCTAACTACAAATGATCTTGGAAGTGAAAAGTTAATACAAGAGTTAAATAAAGCAGATATAACTTCTCTATCAAAAGAACTTGATATAGACTTATATACATTAAATGACATTATTGATTCATTAAAACAACCAACAAGAGATTATAGAGATGATTTTCAAACTCCTGTATTAAAAAGTGATATTTTAACTATTGATAATCTAAGTATTGGTATGAAACTTGAGGGAACTATACGAAATGTAGTTGACTTTGGAGCATTCGTTGATATAGGACTTCATAATGATGGACTTATCCATATATCAAAGATAACTGATAAATATATTAAACATCCTAGTGAAGTACTTAGTGTTGGAGATATAGTTAATTGTTATGTTATTGAAATTAATAAAGAAAAAGAAAAAGTATCTCTATCTCTAATAGATCCAAATAATAAATAACACTTATTAAAATAGTGTTATTTTTTTGTAAATATTAGAAAATTAAATCAATTTTTTAATATTTTATAGTATAATTAAACCAAGAGGTGGGCTTAAGTGAAAAAAAGAATCGTTTTAATAATAGTATTAATATTAATATGTAGTTGCTTCATTAATTTACTATATTTATCATATGCTAAAATGAATACAATAGGAATAGAAAGTGATATTACTGGAAAAGGTTTAAATAATGAAGAATACATATATAAAGAAGATTTATTACACTTAAACTACAAAATTGATGAAATCGAAATCATAAGTAAAAAAATAAGTGAAACTGATGTTAAAAAATATTTACTTACAAAAAAATATAATGACTTAATACAATTTATTGCTTGCCCATATTTTAATATTGAAAATATAGAGAGATATCAAAATTATAAAGATAATACAGATTATAGTACAGATGAAACAGTAATGAATGTTGAAATTGGTATAGATAATAATTTTTATACAAATATAATTAAAACTGATACATCAAAAAATGAATTAATGCTAGTTAATAAATATCACATATTAGATAAAGAATATTCACCTACTTTAGTAAGTGTAGATAGTAAATATGGCTCTGGAATAGCAGATAAAACTGCTTATGAATACTTTAAAAAAATGGTTGATGCGGCTAAAAAAGATAATATAAATTTATATAGTGTGTCTTTTTATAGAAGTTATGATAATCAAAATACATTATATAATAGATATGTTAAGAGAGATGGGGTAAAAGAAGCCGATACATATTCTGCAAGACCAGGTCACTCTGAACATCAAACTGGATTATCAGTTGATATTAACACTAGTGCAAGATCAAGCAAATTTGAAAAAACTAAAGAATATGAATGGTTAATTAGTAATTCTTATAAATATGGTTTTATACTAAGATATCCCGAAAATAAATCTTATATTACAGGATATATATATGAGCCATGGCATTATAGATATGTAGGAATTGAAAATGCTATGATTATTTTCCAAGAACAATTAACTTATGAAGAATATTATGTTAAATATGTAAAATAAAATATGTCATACGATATATTTTATTTTTTATAAAAAAATAAATAACTCATATACACTACAACTATAGATGAAACAGTAACTATAAGTAACTTTAATATGTCTTTTTCATGATTACTCATCTCCTGTATTATTTCATCATTTGTTATATATGAAACTTTTATAGGCTTATGAACATTTATTTTATATTTATAATCATTATTAACATTAATTACTATAACATTTTCTGAACTATTAAAATTACCATTACCAGTTATACTAACATATGCATTATCATCACTAAGTTCATAATTAATATTTAACATTTCTTCCTCATCTATAGTAATATCATATTCATAAACATCTTTTTTAAAATTTAATTCATAATTTTCTATACTTAGACTTTCTAAATAATTAATTTTCTCTGTAGCATTAATTTTTATAATAAAACTAAACATCAATATAATAAATAATATATTCTTTTTCATACTATTATTATTCCATTATAAAAAAAATAAATTCATATAAATGAACTTATTTTATAGTTTTAATAATAATTTTTTTATTCTTTCTTTTTTTCTTTTCTATTTTAAATGACTCAAGTAATATAGATTCCATGTTATCAACTTTCTTATTATAATATATAGTACCTATTACTTCGTTTTCTTTTATTTTATCACCTAATTGTTTATTTAAAACTATTCCACAGGCATAGTCTATCTTATCAGTTTTAAGCACTCTACCAGCACCAAGATCAAACACTAATTGTGATAATTTAACGGCATCTATATTGTTAATATAACCTGTTTTATTAGAAATAACACTTAATTTTTTTGCTTTATCTTTAAGTTTGTTAATATTTCCACCTTGATATTTTATCCAAGCATAAAATTTATTTTTAGCATGACCACTATCTAATAAATTTACCACTAGTTCACGAGCCTTTTTATAACTTATCTTTTTAGCAGAACTAATCATTAATGCAGATATATAAACAGACAATTCATAAAGTCTTTTATCATATTTTCCATCAAAAAAATCTATAACTTCTTTAACTTCTAAAACATTACCTATGTTTTTACCAAGCGGGATATTCATATCACTTAAAGTACATATCACCTTTTTTTTATAATATTTTCCAATTTTAATCATAGTTTCAGCTAATTTAGTAGCATCCTTTACATTCTTCATGAATGCTCCCTTACCTACTTTTAAATCTATAACTATAATATTACTTCCGCTAGCTATTTTTTTAGACATAATTGATGAAGCAATTAATGGTATTGAATCAACTGCACCAATTTGATTTCTAAGAGCATATATTTTTTTATCTGCAAGAGCAATTCTCTCACTTTGACTTATTACTGCACAACCAATATTATTTAAGGAATCTAAAAATTCTTTTCTACTAAGATTTAATTTATATCCTGTTATACTCTCTAATTTATCAACCGTTCCTCCAGTAAGTCCTAAACCTCTTCCACTCATTTTAGGTACACAAACTCCCGCAGATGCCACTATTGGAGATACTATTAATGTAATTTTATCTCCTACACCTCCAGTAGAATGTTTATCAACAATAGGTTTATTGATACTTGATAAATCTATTACTTCACCACTTTTAATCATTACATCAGTTAAATAATATGTTTCATCTATACTAAGTCCTTTATGGTAAATTGCAAAAATAAATTCACTCATAGTATCATCACTAATTTTACCTTTTATATATGAATTAACCATATATTCAATTTCGTTATAATTCAATTTTTCTTTATTTTGTTTTTTCTTGATTATATCTATTGCTCTCATTCTATCACACTACCTTACTATTTTATTTTATCAAAATAATATATTTATTTGAAGTAATAAATTAATTTTTAACATTAATAATAACATATTCCGAATGTTTTTCTGTTCTAACTGGTATTCTCCATCCACTTACACCTGATGATACTACTGAATAAAGATTTCCAATTTTATCACATCCATATGCTTTTTCTGATGTATTAAACATATCAATTAGTAACCCACCCGGAAATATTTGACCTGCATGTGTATGTCCTGATAATATTAAGTCTATTTTAAGTTCATTTGCTTTATCATAATCTTTTGGCTGATGATCTAATAATATTGTATATATATTATCTAAATCTTCTTTAATTATACCTTTTAATTCTCTTCTATCATAATAAAAATCTTTTCTACCTATAATTGAAATATTATCAGTAACTTTAAAATATTCATCATCAAGTAAATTAACTTTATTTTCTTTTAATACATTTTCTAATAGATTATAATATGTATTCTCATATGATCTTCCATCATGATTACCATAAACAAAAAATATTCCATAGTTATTATTTATCTTACTTAACTTTCCATATATATATTTAAGTTCATCTAATGATGTAGACTCATCTGTTATATCTCCACCCAATAATACTAAATCTATATCTTTAATCTTATATATTTCACTCATCATTTTATCTAAATTATCTTTTTCTAAAACACCGCCATAATGGCAATCTGATAAATAAAGTATTTTTAAATTTTTATTAATTTTTTTCTCACTTTTAATATTATATTCAGTGAGTGTTTGATTATTGATATTGTATTTTCCATATAAACATATTGATAATGATAATAATATAGGTATCAAATATAATAACTTACTAACACTAATATCTTTATATTTCTCTAATAATATAAACACTAAATTGAAAATAATTAGAAATATAGTTAAATAAATCATGTATGGCGTTAATATACTTTTAATTGTTAAACCAAATATCCAAAAGAAACATAACACTATAGATACAAATATACAAATTATTTTTCTTATAACATTATTTTTAATGAGTTTTTTTAAAATATCATTAGCAAAGTAATAATAATATACTCCAATTAATAAGAAAATAAATATCATTATTAAAAATAAAATATACATAAAATCACCTATCTTATAAATTTTATTATAGCACAATTATATGAAGAAAGCAGAACTATTCTTCTGCTTTCTTACTACTTAGAAATGATACTTTTTCTGCGATTACATCCATTGAATATTTTTTCTCTCCATCTTTTTCATATGTAGATGTTTGAAGTCTACCTTTTACTCCAATAATATCTCCTTTCTTACAATATTCACATGTATTCTCAGCTATACCATTCCATAATGTACATCTAATAAAATCAGTATCATAAACACCTTCAAAATTTTTATAACTTCTTGGAACAGCTACTGTAATAAGTGTTTTCTTTTTATTATTATCTGTACTAATTATTTCAGGATCGCTTACTAAACGACCTGCTATTACTAGCTGATTTAACATCATACCTCCTTTCAAAATAAATATTATCAAGAATGAATATGTCAATCAAATCGATAAAATTGAATATTAGTTTAATAAAATTTATTTAAAAATTAATATTACTCTATGGAAAATCAAATAATCATATCTTTATCTATATTAATAATACAATTATATATAAATTTATTTTTTTAAAAAAAAGACTTAAATTTATTAAGTCTTAAAAATCTTGTTTTTTTAATATGAGTTTCACATTGTATTTATTATTATCTAAACTTGTTTTTTCCATATTATGTATATCATATCCTATAGCATTTACTTTGTACTCTATATCCTTAGGTAATGAAATGTTATGATTTAATACAACAAAATAATAATAATTAATCTTTATATATATTATCATATCTTCTTCATCCAAATTATTACCATCAATATCTTCAAGTGTAAAAGTAATATTTTCATTTATATTATTTAATTCTAATAGACCATTTAAACTATTATAACCAAAATTAATATTAGGATAATAAGTTAATAACTCATCCCATTTATTTTTAACATCATCAAAAGGATTATCATGCATATTATATGTATTATTAATATCATTATCTACATCAATATTAGTAAGATTAATTATGTTTTTATTATGTATATATTTATTTTCTATATTTTTTATCATGTTATTTTTATCATAGTTTTTTATTATTAATTTATCACATTGTTTATAAATACTTTGAATATATGATTTTATTTCTTCTTTTTCTTCTAACTTAATATCAATATCTTTAAGATAAATTTCTTCATCAAAATCAGATATCAAAAGTATAAATTCAATTCCATTATTCTTTGCATAATTATAATTATTCTTCAATTCATTATATAAATTTTTAAATTCAAAAACTGGATTTTCCATATAATCATCCAATATCAAAGATGAAAAATTAAATGCAACTCCTTTTATTAATTGTGATTCTCTTATAATTTTTTTATTATAATTAATTACATTAGTTATTTCATCATCCATAATAACATATGAATCATATAGCAAATAAGTATTAATAGCATTATGTCTTAATTTTCCTACTTTCTCTCTATAAAAATCATAATTATGTTCGTACTCAATACCAAATTCAAAATCATAACTTTTCATAGTTAAAAATACATCTGTTATTTGATGTTTATTTAGTATTTCTATAGTAGTATCAATATTATTATCTAAAAAAGGTATTTTATTATAACTAAAAATAGAATATTTATTTTCTATTACTGGTAGTTGTTCTTTAATAACTTTATTAGTTACATTCTTCCAGCATAAAATAAATATAGCTAAGAGAACTATAATTATTAATGGAAAATATTGTTTTAGTATACTTTTCCAATATATTTTAGATTTTATTTTATATTTAAAGTCTGCATTTATCACTTTTGTCTTATGCTTAAATAACATATTATCATATTTATTATTTTTCATTATCACACCCAATATAATTATATAATTTAATAGATTTAAAACACAAACAATTCAATAAAGCTATACATAAATTAATGTAAAAGAATATTTTTATTAAAATAAAAAATTCCAAATAGGAATTATTTACATACATCAACCCAAGAATCATATAAAGAAAATCTCTCTAACTCTTCAATAGTTACTCCAATAGTTGTCTCAGGACTTCCTGCTGCAGCATAAACTATATCAAATCTTTTTAATGACTCATCTAAATAAACTTTCACCCCATCATTTACCGCAAATGGACAAACACCACCTGGAATATGCCCTATTATTCTCTCTACTTCATCTATTGGAACCATTTTAGCTTTTTTATGAAATGCTGATTTATACTTAGCATTATCTATTTTAGCATCTCCTGTCATAGCTATAACGATTGCTTCTTCTCCCACTAAGAAAGCCATTGTTTTACATATTTGTGCTTCTTCACATCCTAATTCTTTTGCTGCATTAGAAACGGTATCAGTTTTAACACTATGAACAACTATTTTATCTTCTTCATTTATACTCTTAAAATATTCTCTTACCTTTTCACTACCAATCATAAAACACCTTCTACCAATAATAAAAAATATATCATTAAACTATATAAATAGTCAATAATAAAGAACTATTTCTAGTTCTTAATTTGCAAACTCAATTATTTCATCTTTATTTTTAAGTACACTGATTAAATAGTCAATTTCCTCATATGTATTATAAAAATATAAACTTATTCTTACAGTATCTTCTTTATTATCTCCCATCTTAGCACAATGTTTACCGCTTCTTACACATATACCCTTAGTATTTAAATATAAACCAAGATCTCCAGATAAAATACCATCCATATTTATTATGACAATACTTCCTTCACAATCTTTATTATATATTTTAATATATGGTATTTTTTCTAATTCTTTAATCAAATATTTTCTCAAAAACTTATCATGTCTTTCTATATTCTCAATACCTATTTTATTTAATAAATTAATACTCTCACTAAAACCTATTATACCTGATATATTAGGAGTTCCACTTTCAAATCTATATGGAAGTTCTGCAAGAGTTAAATGTTTTTCATCATAGTTTAAATTCATTCCACCTCCATATGTATATGGTATCATTTTCTTTAACAATTCATACTTTCCATAAAGTACACCAACACCTGTAGGCCCACACATTTTATGAGCTGAAAAAGCAAGAAAATCTGCATCAATGTCTCTTACGTCTGTTTTTATATGTGGAACACTTTGAGCTCCATCAACTACAACTAATATATTATGTTCATGAGCCAATTTACATATAGATTTAACATCTCTTTTATCTCCACTTACATTTGTGATATGAGCAATAGATATTACTTTAGTTTTAGATGTAATACTATCTTTAATATCTTCAATATGAAGTTTTTCATCTTTAGAATCAACAAATACTATTTTAATATTTTTCTTTAACGATAATATCAACCATGGAAGTATATTAGATGCATGTTCGCTACTAGATAAAATAATTTCATCTCCATCTCTTAAATAATTTAAGAAAAAACCAAATACAACCAAATTTAATGAATCAGTTGTATTCTTAGTAAATATTATTTCTTCTTTTCTCTTAGCATTAATAAACATCTTAACAAGATCTCTTGTATAATCTATTTCATCATCAACTTTAAAACTATTATCGTAATCTCCTCTATGAGAATTTGCTGTATAGTCATTATAATATTCAAGTACTTTATCTATTACACTCTTAGGCTTAAAAGTAGTCGCAGCATTATCAAAGTATACTAAACTTTTTTCTAACATAGGAAATTCATTTTCTACCTTCATTAATCTCACCTATAATAATATACGAATATATAAATTTTAAAGCTATAATAAATATAATAATTGAACTAAATATTTTTTTAGTTTATAATTATTTTAGGTGATTTAAAAATGGATTGTATATTTTGTAAAATACTAAATGGAGATATTCCATCTTATACTATTTATGAAAATGATGATGTTAAATGTTTTTTAGATGTTAATCCCATGCATAACGGACATAATTTAATAATACCTAAAAAGCATATTAAAGATATGTATGATATAGATTTAAAAACATTATCTAAAATAAATGAAGCTGCTAAAAAGGTAATGGAATTAATAAACGAGAAATTAAAGCCTAGTGGAATTAGACTTCTTCAACATAATGGAAGTGTTCAAGATGTAAAACATTTTCATTTGCATATTATTCCAATTTATGAAAATGAAGAAAAAATGGAAATAGAACAAGTATATAATATATTAACAAAATAAGTAAAATCTCTTTTGTAATTAAGAGTTTTTATTTTACAGTTAAAACCATTTTTTATCTAAATATAATATTGTTAAATAATATCTTTTATTGTATAATAATTCTATCAAAAGAGGTGAAAAAATGGAGAAAAAAAATATGTTTATTATGGGAGGAGTGTTAATTGGTATATTAGTTATTCTTCTTGTAGTTGTTTGGGCTATTACAAATTTAAAGCCTGTTAAGTATAGTTATGATGAACTTGAAGAAAAGATAAAAAAAGCAACTGAAAGTTATTATCATAAAAATCCCTCTATGCTACCAAGTGAAGATGGTACCTATAGTTTAGCTTATTCAACACTTGAGAGTAATGGTTTTATTGATCCATTAAGTGAAATAGTTGAAAATGGCTCATCATGTAATTCTCATATAATAGTAATTAAGTCAGGACCTGAATATACTTATATACCATATTTAGATTGTGGGGAAATATATTCTACTAAAGAATTATATAAACAAGTATTATATAACAACTCTGTTGTTACTAGTGGAAGTGGATTATATCAAACAACTAATGGTGAATATTATTTTAGAGGTAAAATTGATAATAACTATGTAGCATTTGGTAGCACTCAAAAAAGAGATGAAAATATAGATACTATTTGGAAAATTATAAGTATTAAAGATAACATGGTTAAATTAAAAGCCGTAAATCCTATTAGAACAAAAACTGTTTGGGATAATAGATATAATAGTACAGAACGTTCATATGATGGTTATAATGATTTTGATTTAAGTGTATTAAGTGAATATTTAAAAAATTTAAAAAAAGATAATACTATTTTAAATGAAAGTGAAAATGCTAAGCTAGTTAGCAATAAATTATGTATAGGTGAAAGAACACAAGAAGATACAACAACTGATGGAAGTACAGAATGTTCTAAATTAAGCGCTGATGAATATTATTATGGAACAATTACTCCATATGAATATATTAGAGCTAGTCTTGATCCTGAATGTAATACTCTTGGAAATCAATCTTGTTCTAACTTTAACTTTTTAGCGAATTTAGGACAATCAGATGAATGGATAATTACTCCTAGTACTAAAGCAAATAACTTAGCATTTGTATTTAGGGGAAGTTTATTTGAGGAAGAAAAAACAAAAAATAAAAACAGCATTTATCCTGTTATAACATTAAATAAATACGCATTCTTTAAATCAGGTACTGGAACTTTAGAAGATCCTTATCGCATTAAGTAAATTAAATATAAAAATACTATTGAAATATTTCAATAGTATTTTCATTTTGTTTATTATTTTCAATTGGATTTAAATTTGCTTTAATTTTTTCTAATTCTTCAGGGCTTTTAAACCATTGTTTTATTATTTCTACATTAGTAGAATTTGGTGTTGGTTCAGGTTTATCAATCTTAGTAAATAAAGGTATATTAAAGGCATTTCCAAAACATAAGGCAATGCCCGGACTAAGTGACTTTAATTTTTCAATATCACTTACAGATACACTATGTGTTATATTTTTAATAATATTTAAATCATCTGGGTGAAACATTCTTAGAACTATATAGTTAGAACACTGACTAAGCGCAGTAGTTGAAAGTTCACTAGGTCTTTGAGTAATTAGTCCAAGTATAACTCCATACTTACGCCCTTCTTTTGTAATTCTATCAAATATATTATATCCAATAGTATCTATATCACTATCATTTTGTACATATCTATGAGCTTCTTCCAAGACTATTTGAACAGAGAAATCTTGATTATTAGGAAGCGATGTTGCATAATCTAAAAATAATTTAGAATATATTTTTGTAAGTGTCTTGGCAAATCTTTCATCAACAAAATTCAAGTTAAAATTAACTATTTGTACTTTTTCTCCATTTTCATTTATAAATAATTTCTTAATATATTCTTCCTTAGATATATATTCATCTACATCAAAATATTCACCATAATCACCACTAATAATTGAATCTAGTCTAACTTTCAATATATTATTTAAATCATATATTTTATCACTCTTAAGTACACCTTCACTAATTAAAGCAAACTCAAAAGCATCATATAAATCTTTTAATTTATATTGTCTTGGTATCATATCTTTACTAAGTTTTAAATCTTCATTAATAAACTTTTCTATATATTCAGTAACTAACTGCATTGCATTAATTTTACCCGTTTCATCTATTTTAAAACATTGTCTTAGTGTTCTAGTATATCCAGGCTGAACTATCTCACTATCAAGATTTAATTTACTTGTATTAAATGTAGTCAATACTGCGAAAATTTGATCTCTTATTTGAGCTGGTTCTTTTCCACTTGTTAATATATCCATTAATGCTTTAGCTATTATATTATTTTTATGATCCATTACTATTGATTCATCTTCTGTAAATAAATATACATATTTTAATGCTTTTTCAATAATAGGAATTTGTGTCTTACTATCAACATTTAATAATAATGCAATATCATCTACTTCTAAATAATATGGTGGTATTTTAACAATTTGTCCTTTTTTACTATTAACATCTGTAGTAAAAAATTTGCATCTACAATACTTAGTTTGATTAATTCTATCAAGAGCGGGATGATATTCTCCATATACATCAAATAATACAAAATGTGAATTATAAGGAATATAATTCTTTTTGTAAAATAAATTTTGAAATAATCTTGCTACTGTACAACTCTTACCACTACCAGTATTTCCTATTATAGCAAAGTGATTAGAAAACATATCATTAAGTCTAGCAGATATATTAAACCCTTCATAAGTTAAACTCTTGCCCATGTATATAGTATCAGATGTATCAATTTCTTGTTTACCAACTAATGCTATTACTTCTGATTTATTAACTATTCTAATAAGTGAATTATTACTAGGCTTATGTATGATACCAGTAGTAAACTTATCACCTATAAACTCTCCTACTAAAATACATTCAATTTCACTACAAGTAATTCTTGTTATTTCAGCAACTACTTTATATTTTTCTTCAAATACAATGTGAACTCCAATTAAAGCAGTTTCAACTTTTCCAGAAACATTTTCAAGTGTTATATCGTATTCATGTACTGACAATATTTTTCCAAGCATATTAAAAACTCCTATCTATTATATAGTTATTATAACATAATAAAAAGAAAGTTTCAAAATACTTTCTTATTTATTTAATATTGCAAGTCTGTCCTTTTCTTTTTGTAAGTCTTCTCTTTCTTTATTAACTATAGCCTCTGGTGCTTTAGAAACATAATTTTGATTAGATAATAATTTTTCACGTCTTAAAATAGATGCTTCTAATTTAGCTATTTCTTCTTTTATTCTCTTTTGTTCTTCTTCATTATTAGAACTATTATCAAAATAAATATCAAACTTATAATTATATAATTCTATAGTTAACTTATCATTAAATTTAGATTTTTTTACTATTTTATCTGTTAATTTTAACATTTTATTTAATAGTTCATTATTGTTATAATCAATAACTTCAAAGTCGCTAGATACTTTATTCTCTACCTTTTTATTTCTAAATAATGTTACATATTCAAGTAAATTATCTATCTCTTTAGTTTCATCTTTAAACATTAACTTTTTATCATATTTTGGATATTGAGTTAAAAATAATAATTTATCTTCTTTTTCACTAAAATTACTATATATCTCCTCTGTTACAAATGGCATAAATGGATGCATCATTTTAACTATACAAGTAAGAGTATATAGAAGCACTGATTTAGTTTGATTAGTTTCACTAAATTTAGACATTTCTATATATTTATCACAAAAATCATCCCATATAAATGAATATAAAGTACTTCCGGCATTATTAAATTCATATTTATCCATATATTTTGTAACAGATTTAATAGTTTCATTCAATTTAGTTAACATCCATTTATCAGCACTATTTAAATCTTCAAATGTTTTGTCTTTAGTATCAAAATTTTCTAGTTTCATAAGAACAAATCTAGATGCATTCCATAATTTATTGATGAAATTCCAAGTTGATGCGACTTTATCAGTATC
Source organism: bacterium (assembly GCA_029007115.1). GTDB lineage: Bacteria > Bacillota_I > Bacilli_A > RF39 > UBA660 > CAG-1000. The sequence continues at coordinate 15,069 of JAQXHG010000035.1, forward strand.
AAATCTTATATCCATTCCCATTGCACTTGTAGTTGTTAAGTAAAATCTTAAGCTATCACAACCATATTCATCAATTAAATCCATTGGATCTATTCCATTTCCAAGACTCTTAGACATTTTTCTTCCTTGCTTATCACGAATTAATCCATGTATTATACAGTCTTTAAAAGGTCTACATTTCATTTGTTTAAGTGATGAAAATGCCATACGAGCAACCCAGAAGAAAATAATATCATATGCTGTTACTAAAACATCTGTAGGAAAATATCTTTTAAGATCATCTGTATTATTTGGCCATCCAAGAGTACTAAAAGGCCAAAGAGCACTACTAAACCAAGTATCAAGAACATCATTATCTTGAATCCATCCATCACCAGGACATTCTCTACATACTTTTACTTCATCATCCTTATACCAAGCTGGAATTCTATGTCCCCACCATAATTGTCTTGATATACACCAATCATGACAATCTTCCATCCAATGATTCATTATTTTTTCAAATCTTTTCGGAAAGAAATTAATATTATTGTCTTTACTCTTTTGAGCTTTTAATAGATCTTCACTCATTCCTTTCATATCAACAAACCATTGTTTAGACAAATATGGTTCAACTACTGCATTTGTTCTCTCAGAATGCCCTACACTATGTACCATAGGTTCAATTTTTATTAGAAGGCCTAATGAATCTAAGTCTTTAAGTAACTCTTCTCTACACTTTTCTCTACTCATACCCTCATATTTACCAGTAATACTATTCATAGTAGCATCTTCATTCATTACAACTATACGTTCTAAATTATGTCTTTCACCTACTTCAAAATCATTAGGATCATGAGCTGGAGTTATTTTAACACACCCTGTTCCAAATGATGGATCTGCGTGTTCATCTGCAATAACAGGTATTAATTTATTCATAATTGGAAGAATAACATTTTTACCTATTAAATGCTTATATCTATCATCATCTGGGTTTACTGCTACAGCTGTATCACCAAATAATGTCTCAGGTCTAGTAGTTGCTATATCCAAGTAATCATTTGTCCCTTCAATAAAATATTTAATATGATAAAATGCTCCCTTATCATCTTTATAAATAACTTCTTCGTTAGAAAGAGCAGTCTTAGCTACTGGATCCCAGTTAATAATTCTCTCTCCTCTATAAATTAATCCCTCTTCATATAAATTAATAAATACTTGAGTAACTGCATCATTTAATCCTTCATCTAAAGTAAATCTTTCTTTAGTATAATCTACTGCAAGACCAAGAGTTGACCATTGATTATGAATATTATTTCTATGTTCTTCTGTCCACTTCCAACATTCTTTTAAAAAACCTTCTCGTCCTAATTCATATTTATCAATATTATTTTCTTTTAATCTTTGAACAACTTTAGCCTCTGTTGCAATAGCTGCATGATCCATACCTGGAAGCCACAAGGTGTCAAATCCTTTCATCTTTTTATATCTAATTATAACATCTTGTATGCTACCATTAAGTGCATGTCCTAAATGTAAATTACCCGTTACATTAGGAGGCGGTATTACAATACAAAAAGGATCTTTACTTTTATCTCCTGCTTCAAAAGCTTTGCTTTTTACCCATGAATCATATTTACCGTTTTCAACTTCTTTATGATTATATTTTTTATCTAACATTTTTATTCCTCCTCTTTAAAATATTTGTTTATTTCATCTATATATTCTTTAAATATATCTTTATGTTTTAATCCTTCATACATTTTACCAATATAATTTTCATTATATACTTTATTTTTAGAATATTTATAATTAAGATCAAATACTAATCCTAGTAATAATATAATTCTATCATTTAAAGAAACACAATCAGTCTTTAATATAATCTTATGTTTCATAAATGTTTCTCTAACTTTAGGTGATATAGGATTATCATCTTCTTCTAACTCTAATAATCTATTAGTAGAGAAAGAATATAGTATATCTATTTTATCAGCATCTCTAATTATTTTAGAATGTAATTTTTCTTTAATAGTCATATCATAATCATCAATATATGCTTTATTATGATATATAATAGCCTTTTTAATAACACTATCATATTCATGATTAACTTTAAATTTATTAATTAATCCCTCTTCATATAATATCTTAATAGCTTCATCTCCATGGTCAAAAGATTTATTATCATCAAATGTTTTGTAATCTGTCCATTGTCTAAATCTTGCTGTATCATGAAGAAGTCCTATTAATGAAGCAATATCTCTATCCTCTTCTTCTAAATTGATACTACGAGCTATTTCTTCAGCTTGATGAACTACTCTATAAGAGTGATTATATTTATATGCAATCATACTATCAGTCATATCATATTTCATTACAAAATCATCAAATACATCAAAATTCTCATTCATATTTTTCCTCCAAATAAAAAGGTAATACCAAAGGACGAATATATCGTGGTACCACCTTAATTAATCTCTATTTTTTTAACGCAAAATTACGTAATATTCTACTTAATTTCAAATATTAAACTCACAAGCTACCTTCATCTACTTCGTATAAGAAAAGCTTTCAGCCGATGACTTTTCATCTCTATTAAACTATATAAACTACTCCTCTTGGTCTTTGTTTTTAACAAAGTTAAGTATACAATAATATATTTTGTTTGTCAATTGATTTTTTATACTGTTTTTTATTAAAAATAATAATATTTCATATAATTAATTGGTGATTATATGTTTCAAACAAAACAAAATAATAGAATTAAATATTCATTTATCATATGTATTTTAATATTTATACTAATCATATTTAAAATCCTTTATATACAAGTAATTGAATATGATAAATTAAGTACCTTAGCTGATGAATTATGGAGTAGAAACTTAACTATTCAAGCCGATAGAGGTAGAATATTAGATAGAAATGGTAAAGTAATAGTTGATAATATTACTACTGTTGGATTATATTTAGTTCCTAATCAAATATTAAATAAAGAAGAGGTTGCTAAAAATTTAAGTAAAATATTAAATGTATCATACGATGAAATGTATAAACATGTAAGTAAAAGAACATCAATTGAAAGAGTTCATCCAGAAGGAAGAAATTTAGATATTGATGTTGCTAATAAAATAAAAGAACTTAACTATGATGGTGTTTATTTACTCAAGGAAAGTAAAAGGGACTATAAATATAATGATTTATTATCACATGTAATTGGTTATACTGGAATAGATAATCAAGGTCTTAGTGGTCTTGAATATAAATATGACAAAGAGCTAACTGGTACTAATGGAAGTATTAAATATTATAGTGATGGTAGAGGTAAAAGACTTGAACTATCAGAAAAATATGATGAACCAGTAAATGGAAAAGATATATATCTAACTATAGATTTAGATATACAATTAGCTCTTGAAAGTGAACTTAAAAACGCATATAAAAAATATAATGCTGAGGGAGCCATTGGTATAGTTATGAAAGCAACTACTGGTGAAATAATGGCTATCTCTTCTCTACCTTCTTTTGAACCAAGTAATTACAAAGCTTATAGTGAAGAAGTAATAAACAGAAACTTAGCTATATGGCAGAATTTTGAACCAGGGTCAACGTTTAAGATCGTTACACTAGCATCAGCTATTAATGAAGGTATGGTTAATATATTTGAAGATACTTTTTATGATACAGGTGGAATAAAAGTAGATGGTAGTACTCTGCACTGTTGGAAGAGAAAAGGTCATGGTCTACAAACTTACATACAAGTAGTTGAAAATTCATGTAACCCGGGATTTGTAAAACTAGGGCTTAAATTAGGAAAAGAAAAATTATTTAAATACATTACTGATTTAGGTTTTGGAAGTAAAACTGGGATTGATTTAAATGGAGAAGCAACAGGAATACTTTTTAAAATGGATAAAGTTAAAAATTTAGAACTTGCCACAACAGCTTTTGGTCAAGGTATAAGTGTAACTGCAATTCAACAAGTTTCCGCAGTTAGTGCAATTATTAACAATGGTAATATGTATACTCCTTATATAGTTTCTAGTATTGGAAATGAAAATAAAATACCCATATTAAAAAAATCTAATATTATTACAGAAGAATCGAGCTCATTGGTTAGATATGCTCTTGAAAGTGTTGTAGCTAATGGAAGTGGAAGAAATGCTTATATTGAAGGACATAGAGTTGGTGGTAAAACTGGAACAGCTCAAAAAGTTGGTGCTGGTGGTCAATATATGGATGGTAATTATATTTTATCATTTATCGGTTTTTTAAGTTCTGATAATCCTGAATATGTTGTGTATATTGCTCTTGATCATCCCCAAGGTGTTACTCAATATGGTGGTGTTGCTAGCGCACCTATTGCAAAATCAGTAATGGAAAATATAATTTCACTATATGATATCAAACCAAGTAATGATGGCATTCCAAAATTATATAAATGGGATGATACTATATATATTACTATTCCTTCATTAATTGGACAAACAAAAAAAGAAGCTAAAAAACTTCTTAATGGACTTAATGTAGAATTTGTTGGCAATGGAGAAAGAGTTATTTCAACTACTCCAGAAGAAGGATCAAGAGTAAAACAGGGTTCAACTATAAAAATATTGTTAAATTAAAAAGATAACAAGAAATTGAATTAATAAAGACATTAAACATCTTCCTAATTTATTTTTATCAAAATAAAAAGTAAACTCAATTTTTTTTGTTTACTTTTATTTTACAAATTAATCAAAACTACCTTTTTCTAAAGCTAAAGTTATTGTAGTATTATCACAAACCTTTGATGGTCCATAATATTGAATAGCTCCTGGATATACATACGAAGTTTCAATAGCCCACTTTTCTCTATGCTCTTTGAAATATTTAAAAGCATTTCCATTAAGATCAACAAGTGCTTTTTTAATAACTGGTTTGTCTTTTCCATGCCTTCTTTCAATATTCATCATTTTTGTAATTGGCATACCACCTGCAATCCAATTTATTGCTGATGATGAAAGATTAGAAATTTTTGAAAGATATCCATTGTAGCCATATTGTATTAAAACAAAAGCATTATATCCAAGAGAATAGCAATAATCTGCATCAAAATTTGATGGAAAAGCACATCTTCCCTCATATCCTAAAAAATGATGTAATACTGAAAATTTACCATTATATAATCCGGATTTTCTTCTTTCTTCAAGTTTTTGAGCAACTACTGCAGAAAATAATTTTTCTGATTCAATAAGAGATACTTGAACATTTCCATGTGGATCACGCTCAAAAAATAATTGTTGTTGAATATTTCTTGGCAAAATATTAAAAACATCTACTGCTTCTTTTGTTAGTCCATTAACAATAAATTCATATTTTTCATCCCATGTAGAAAGTTTATTAAATTCATCTGCTTTCTTAAAAGCAAGAAGTTCATTTATTTGTGATATTAGCATTGAAAATTCTGGAACAAATTCAACTACACCCTCTGGTATAATTACAACTCCAAAATTCATATTTTTTTCAGATCTTGAAACTACTGAGTCACAAATATAATCTGCTATTTCAGAAATAGACATTTTCTTATTAGCTATTTCTTCTGAAATAAGACAGATATTAGGTTGTGTCTGAAGTGCACACTCAAGTGCTATATGAGAGGCAGATCGTCCCATAACTTTTATAAAATGCCAATATTTTTTTGCTGAATTTGCATCTCTTTGAATATTTCCTATAAGTTCACTATATGTTTTAGTCGCGGTATCAAATCCAAATGAACATTCTATATCTTCATTTTTTAAATCTCCATCAATAGTTTTAGGACATCCAATTACTTGAATTCCTGTTTTATTAGCTGCAAAATATTCTGCTAAAAGAGCCGCGTTGGTATTAGAATCATCTCCACCAATAATTACAATAGCATTAATATTATGTTTTTTACATACATCAGTAACAATCGAAAACTGTTCTTCTGTTTCAAGTTTTGTTCTATCAGAACCAAGAATATCAAATCCTCCAGTATTTCTAAATTGATTTATATACTCATCATCAAAAATTATAAAATTGTCTTTAAGAAGTCCTCCAGGACCACCTTTAAATCCATAAAGTTCATTTTCAGGATTTGTAGATTTTAATGCATCGTATAACCCACAAATTACATTATGTCCTCCTGGTGCTTGGCCTCCTGAGAGAATAACTCCTACGACTTGCTTTTTATCTGTAGATGTATTTTTTCCTTTTTTAAAAACAACTTCTTTTTTACCATAAGTATTAGGAAAAAGTTCTTTTATTTTTTCATAATCCGAAACACTTTTTGTTTCACTACCTTCTTTTACTGCAATTTGAGTAATTCCATTTTTTAACATCTTTGGTAGTTTTGGAACATACTCAAGTCTTGCTGTTTGTAATGATGAAATTTTCATATATATCCTCCTTTTATTAACAACTATAAATTATGATATCATATTATAAAAAATATATAAATAATTTTTAATATTTTTATATCCTATAAGGCATTAAAAAACTAGATTAAACTTTTTATCTTAATCTAGTTTTATCTAATAATTTTTACTTATAATATGCTATAGGTTCTTCAAAATTATTTTCTATATAAACTCTTCTTCCGTTTCTTGAAAAGTAAAAGTTAAGTTCATATTTCCAAATGTTCTTATTATAATCAACGTAAACATGATTTTGATTATATTGAGTATTATTTGTAACCATACCGTTTTCTTTATCTCCCCAAATATAATTCCATGTAGCTTTAGCGCATTCGTAATTGTTACAACTTAAATCAGCATCAATATATTCTTTATCTTTATAATAGTCTTGCTGTCCTAATTCTTCCCACATTCTTACTGTACCATCTTCTTTAAATGTTATATATAATTTAGAATCCACATATCCTTGTCTTATATTTTCTCCAACATAATTAACATTATAAATAAAACCATATTCATTAGTTTTAACAACATTATCGTCTATAAGATGCAAATCAATATATATATCAGCTAGAACTTTATCCCCAATATTTAACCCCTCAATAATAACAGATCTTCCATCTTGCGTAAAATCAAAATTTAGTGTTTCTCCTTCACCAAGATTAACATACACATTTGATTTACTATATGTAGTAGCAGTAGTAATAAGACCATTATTTATATCACCTAAAATATAATTAATATTAACCTTGGCACATTCGTAATTACTACATCCTAAATCAGCGTCAAAAAGAGATTTGTGTTTATTATAATCTTCTTGTGAAAGATCTATCCACATCTTTAATGTTCCATCCTCTTTAAATGTAATAAATAATATAGTTGTTGGATAATCCACACTTATATAAGTTTCATATCTTACATCATAATAAAATCCATAATTATTAATAGTAATTTTATTTGAAATTAACTTATCTTTTATAGTAATTCCATCTGCTGTTACTTTAAATATTTCTTCTTCTGGTAATTGAGAAATAACACTTGCTTCTTTAACATCAGTTGCTTTTATACCTTTTTTATCACTTATAAATTGATGTTCTTTATTCGTAACACCTATTTGAAGAATATTACCTTGAGCATCTACTTTAACATAATAATCCAACTTATCACTACTACTCATTTGAAGTGAATTCTCACAATCTTTACCATCCACTCTACAATAAACTATTTCTCCATTTGCATTTCCTTTAGTAGCATCACTTAACCATTTTCTTTCAACTGATTGAATTATTGTTTTTACCTCTGTCTCAAAAGAACTTTTTTTAGAATTATTAAACATCTTTATTACATTTGGTATTGCCATTACTACTAATATTGCTAAAATTGAAATAACTGCTAGTAATTCTACTAATGTAAAACCTTTTTTTCTCATACATTAATTCTCTCCTATTCTATTTAAAATTTTACATCTAAATTACTCTTTTTTCAACAATTGAAGTTTTGTAAGTGTAAAGTAAAAGAGAAGCTAAAAAGCTTCCTAATAAATTAAAAGTATCATTTTACTTTTGATATAAATTCAGCAAATGTAGTTCCTTGATAAATAGCTCTTCTTGGAAGTCTAAACTTATCACTTCACTTTTTTACTCTTCCACCATTAGTAGTTAAAGCCATATGAATTCCAGCATCTTTAACTGCTTTTACAAATGTATTATTATAATGACCAAAAGGATAAGCCATACATTCTTTATTTTCAACATACTCTAATGATTTTTTTAAATCTTGAAGTATTTCATCATATGTTAAACACATTGCTTTTCCATTTTGACTATTATTTGTACAACTTCTTACATGCAATGTATGAGTATGTGATTCCATTGATACTCCTTCTTGATTTTTATAGTTTTTCCAACTAGGATTTTTTGATATTACAAAAGATGTAGAAGGAATATTTCTAGCATTCATGATTGGTACTGCTATTTTATAATATGTTGGATCACCATCATCAGCGGTTATTATAATACTCTTTTTTGGTAAATTTATTTTCCCATCTATATAATCTTCTAATTCATCCCATGTTGGAAAATAATAATTGTTTTTAACCAAGTAATCCATTTGCTCTATAAAATTACTTTTAGAAAGATAAAGTTCATTATTTGGTTTTTTAGTTACCTCATCATCATAAAACCAATGATACATCAAAATTGGTATTCCATCAGTATCTTCTTTTTGAACATTAATAGTAGATACTACTTTAGTTTCATTATGTGACGAATCCTCAACTTTATATACAACTTCATATATTCCTTCTTTATTTATATCAACCTCACCTTCAACTATAACTTTATCTTTTAAATCCTTATCAAAATTATCACTTACTGTAAAATCTTTTAAATCAATTTCAGTTCCGAGTATTAAAAAACTATTAATATTTCTATTTAATTTTATTTCTGGTGGAGTCAAATCTTTATATATTATGTATCTATATGATATAGTTTCATTACCAGATGAATCTTTAACACTATATTTAATTTTGTAATTATCACTATTTTCTTTTTTAATAATTTCAGTTTTAACTTTATTAGTTAAATCACCATCATAATTATCATATGAATTAAAGCCATCTTCTATATATTCATCCGAATAATCTAATATAATAAATTTTCTACCTTTTAATATTATTTTTGGTTTTTCTGTATCTACAACCTTAATATATCTTTTTTATTATATGCTTTATTTTTTATATTAAATATATAAACATATTCATAATCCCCTATTTTAGTAATATCTAAATTAGTATTTTCTTTATATTCTATTTTTTTATCTCTATAAGTAATATTAACTCCACTATCTTTATAGTCTTTATTAACTTCAATATTAATAACTTCTTCACCATTAAATTCAATTTTATAAAATAAAGGAGAATTATATATATATACTAACTATTATTGTAAAAATCAATATTAAAACTATAACTACTTTACTTCTCTTCATATACTAACCCTTCTATTCAATATAACTTAATACTAAGCATTAGTTTTTTATTAATAAATTCTAATCTTTAATTATTATCTTCCAAGACCCATTTTTTCTTTTAATAATTCATATTTTTCTTTTGCAATTTTTCTAGTATAATCTCTTCCCTCATCAAGTATTTTATCTATTTCATCACTATTAATAATTTTATTATATTTTTCTTGTATCTCACTTACAACACGAATTACTTCATCAGCAACGCACTTTTTAAATTCTCCATAATTTTTGCCTTTAAATTCATCTTTTATTTCATCATATGTCTTATTGGTAATAGATGAATATATGTGTATTAAATTAGATATTCCAGGCTTATTTTTTGGATCAAAATGAACACTCATTTCACTATCAGTAGTTGCACTCATTATTTTCTTTCTAATAGAATCAGCATCTTCTAAAAGCATTATAACGCCCTTTTTATTTTCAGATGATTTACTCATTTTTATACTTGGGTTTTGTAAATCTTTAACTAAAAATTCATTTCCATCAAAAGATATTACTGGTTCTGGTATTTTAAATGTCTCACCATATTTTTTATTAAAACGAATCGCAATATCACGAGCAAGTTCTAAATGTTGTTTTTGATCTTTTCCTACTGGTACTATATCAACATCATATATCAAAATATCTGCTGCCATTAAAACTGGATATGTTAATAATCCTGCTGAAAAATTAGTATGTTTTAAACTCTTGTCTTTAAATTGAGTCATACGAGATAATTCACCATAATATGTATTACATTCAAGTAGCCATGACACATTAGCATGATACTCATTTTCAGATTGAATATATATTTTATTTTTATTTGGATCAATACCACATGCTAAATATAAAGCAATTAAATTTTTGATGTTTTTTCTTAACTCTACAGGATCTTGCGTAACAGTTATGGCGTGTAAATCAGCAATAAATATATACGAATCATATTTTTCTTGATTTTCTACCATTTTTTTAATAGCACCTAAATAATTACCTAGTGTAATCACACCTGATGGTTGTAATCCTGTTAACATTTTTTTCATGAAAATCATCTCCACATACAATTATACTATAATTTCTATTATTTTAAAAATATTTTTTATTTATAAAAACCTTTACAATCTTTTGTTCGTTTGCTATTATATAGACAAGGAGTGATACTATGGAAAAATTAACTCATAAGCAACAAATAATTTTAACTGAAATTAAAAAATTTATTGCAAAATATGGCTACTCACCTACTATTCGTGAGCTATGTAATTTATGCAATCTAAGTAGTACTGCTACTATGTTTGTACATTTAAAAAATTTAACTCAAAAAGGATATATTTCTCAAAGTGGAAACAAATTTAGAACTCTTTATTTAAATGTTCCAAATGAATATGACGATAAAAATAATTTAGTTATGGAGGTTCCTTTACTTGGAAAAGTTGCTGCTGGTAATCCTATTGAAGCTATTGAAAATCCTAATGAATTTTTTGATTTACCTTCATATTTAGTACCAAGAAATACAGAGGTATTTGTATTGAATGTCAATGGTAATAGTATGATAAAATGTGGGATTTACGATGGTGATATGGTAATAGTTAAAAGACAAAGTAATGCTAATAATGGTGAAATAGTTGTTGCTATGACTGATGAGAATGAAGTTACTTTAAAAAGATTTTACAAAGAAAAAAAACATATTAGACTTCAACCAGAAAATGATGAATTAGAACCAATAATATTAAATAATGTTACTATTCTAGGTAAGGCAATTGGACTTTATAGAAAATTATAATATAGAAAAAACTTCAATAATAATTGAAGTTTTATTTTTACATAAATCATATTAATCACTAAACTAATAAGCTAAAGTTCTTGTATATGCTTTTTCGAATGCTTTCTCATCATTATGTTGATAATAACCTATATATCCAAGAGTACAAAAATCGTTATAATACTCTTTTACTAAATCTATCTCTTCTGTAGTTAATTTAACAAACATTATATATTTTCTCATTCTAAGTGGATTTTTACTATTTAAAATTATATTAAATACTTCTTCCCTTGGTAAGATTCTTAAAACTGTCATTCTACTTGATGCATATACACCTATTGTATCAAATTTTTCATTTTCAATATAATCATCTCCACATTCAATTTTTCCATCTGCTTCTATTTCTACAATTGTAAAATTAGATGCTAATAATCCATTAGATCTATCTCTAAATCTCAAAGTCTCCTCTGGATATATTGAAAAATGAAAACCATTTTTAGAGTATTTTAGTTCACCACTTAACTCATACTCTCTATTAAGCTCATATGGTGTCCCATATTGATTATATACACATTTTTTATTTTGATCAACATCATAAACGAGTTTATATCCTCTCATAAAACCCCTACTTACTTATAATCATATATATCATAAATAATATCATAAGTAATAATACTATAATACCATTAACTCTATCATTAGTTCTACCCTTATCTCCGATTCCTATTCCCATGGATACAAGTACTCCACCAATTAATCCACCAATATGAGCCATTACATCTATGTTACTCATAGCGAATCCTATTAATAAATTTATTAAAATAACTGGCATAACTTGACTTCTTAATAGTCCTTGTAGTGTAGCACGATAATAATAAGTAAAATACGCTATACTTCCAAGCAATCCAAATATTGCACCAGAAGCACCTAAACTAAGTGTATATTCTGACATAAATACTCCTGAAAATAAACTTCCAAGTATTCCACTCACTAAGTATATTGCAATGAATCTATATTTTCCATAATACCTCTCAACTTGAGGCCCTAAAACATATAAAGCATACATATTAAATGCAAGGTGTATTAAATTTGCATGCATAAACATACAAGTAAATAATCTATAGAATTCACCATTTTGAACCATCACATAATTATTACCTAGATAATAATTTAAATCTATAATATTATTTATTTTAAGCATTGCTGTTATTAAGAACATAACAATATTAATTACTATTAGCAAGTATGTAATAACTGGCTTCTTTTGACTAAATATCTTAGCAAGTTTCTTTTCGTTTTTAATAGTCTTTTGATTCATATCATCAGTTAATTTAAAAAAATCCACCGGATCCATTTTATCATTTAATATTGCATCTTTAACTTTAGGAAAGAATTCACTTACTACTTTATTCTTTTTAAAATCTGTTATCTTTTCTACCTTAATCGTTTCAATATTTTTAACATTTAAAGATTTATTTAAATTAACCGCATCCCCTGTTTCAAGTAACAAATTTAACATATTCATTCTAAAAGTAAATGTATTTTTCTTAATACTTTTCATTATACTCTTAGCTTTATATGTATCACAATTCAATTGTTCATTATTATGAATATAATTAGTATTAATTCTAATTAATTGTAAATCTTTTTCCATATTTTCAAGCCATATTTCATTATTTAATCCATTAATAATTACTGGTTTGTAATCTTCTTCAGTAACAAAATAATGTAATATTTTTAATATAATATCATCTTTATTATTTATTTTTAAATTCATTTGTCTTTCCCTTCTATTTATTTATATTCACCTGTGTAATTTTATTTTACTATTAATCATATGATTAGTAAAGAGGTGATAATAATTAAAAAACATATACATAATATAGTTTTATTTATAATTATTTTATTTTTTTGGTTACTTAGTGGTTTATTATTTAAAGTAAATAATTCTTTTTATAATTTATTAGAATTACCTAGTTTCACTTTAAGTGGTAATGTTATAGGATTTATATGGATTATTATTTATATATTAAACACAATAAGTATAATTTTAATTTCAAAGAAAACTAATATCTTAAAGAATAGTGACTATTTATACATTTTACTTATTAATTATATTTCTAATCAATTATTTATGTATTTCTTCTTCTATCTAATGAGCCCATTCCTTGGTTTTGCTATTACTACTATTATATTTATATCAACAATATTCTTATTTATTGAAACTAATAAAATATCTAAAAAATCTTCATATTTCTTAATACCTTATTTGATGTATTGTAGTTATGCTTTTATTTTAATGAGTAGTATTTATTTTATGAATTTTTAAACATATCTAGTATTTCATTAAACTCTTTTTCAGGTTCAACAGAAAATTCCATAAATTCATGTGTAACTGGATGATTAAATCCTAAATATTTAGCATGTAGCATTTGACCATAATCATTAATTATTTTTCTTCTACCATATACGGGATCATTAACAACCGGATGACCTATATATTCCATATGCACCCTTATTTGATGTGTTCTTCCAGTTTCAAGAACTAACTCTAAAAGCGTTGCATTTTTAAATCTCTCAAGTACAGTAAAATTAGTAATTGCATTTTTAGAATTTTCATCTGTTATACACATTCTCTTTCTATCTGTTTTACTTCTACCAATTGGAGCATTTATTTTACCTTTAGAATTTTCAATAACGCCATGTACAAGAGCTAAATACTTTCTTTTAACTCTTTTATTGGCAAAATCATCACTTAATATTTTATGTGCTTCATTTGTCTTAGCAACAAGCAATATTCCACTAGTGTCTTTATCAATTCTATGAACTATTCCACATCTCTCGCTTCCACCCTCATCACTTAAATCATCTGTATGTCCCATTAATGCATTAACAAGTGTATGCTCATGATTACCATTACCAGGATGTACTACCATTCCACTTTTTTTATTTACAACTATAATATGATCATCCTCATATAATATATCAAGAGGAATATCCTCTTTTTTTATGCTAGTATCAATAGTTAAATCATTTATTTCAATAATATCTCCACTCTTAATTAAATATCCACTTTTAACTAAATTATTATTAACTTTTATATTTCCATTTTTAATATTTTTAATTATAAAGCTCCTACTCTCATCTATTATACTAGTCAAATAAACATCTAATCTTGTTAAATTATCTTCATCTAATACTTCTATTCTTTTCATTTTATTTCTTCCTTAACTAATTTATAAATATATATTAATATTCCAAATGTAATAAAAATATCTGCTACATTAAATATAGGCATACCTATACCAAATAATATAAACGATATAAAATCTATTACATAACCTACCCTAATCCTATCAATTAAATTACCCAGTGAGCCAGAAATAATTAGTATAAATGATAATATTAATAATTTATCATTTATATTTTTTTTAAGTTCTTTTATTATATAACACATAAATATTAACGTAATAATAACTAATAAAATTGTTCTGCCGCTTAAAAAACCAAAAGCAGCACCAGTATTTTTAATGTAAGAAAACTCTAAAAAGTTTCTTATTATAACAATAGAACTATTACCTATCTTAGTAACTACTAAAAACTTTACTATTTGATCAAACACTACTAGTAACAATACCAATAAAATTATTTTTATATATTTTTGTTTCATGAATATATTCTATCACAATTAAATATTTAAGTAAATTATGATATATCTATCAATATTACATCTTCACCTAATTTTTTTATTTGATTAAATTTAATAGAAATTGTTTCGTTATTAGAAAATAAACTTTTAATTATATTTGGTGACTCTATTATAAATTTAATTAAACAGCCATTATTAATATCAAATTCTACATCTACTATTCTTCCTATTAGTTTACCATCTTTAATATTAATAATATCCTTTTTTTCTAGCTCTGATAATTTCATATTAAATTATATTATAAAATTAATTTTTTAACACTATCTAATGCACTATTTTCAATTCTAGATACTTGAGCTTGACTAATAGATAACTCTTGTGCTATTTCGGCTTGAGATAAACCATCTAAATATCTTCTTTCTATAACTATTCTATCTCTTTCTTTTATTTTAGATAATGCATCTTTTAAACTAAGTAAATAATCTATATCAATATTACTTTTATCCTCTAATTGATCAATTACATAGAGAGTATCTCCTCCGTCTGAATATATTGGTTCAAATATACTAACTACATCAGTAAGTGAATTTAGTACACTATATAACTCATAACTAGTTATATTAAATTCTCTACATATTTCATCATTAGTTGGATATCTATGATGATTAGCCATAAATATTTCCTTATAATTAATAATATTGTATGATAGTTCTTTAATACTTCTAGATATTCTTATTGGGCTATTATCTCTTATGTATCTTTTTATTTCTCCTTCTATCATAAATACCGCATAAGTACTGAATCTTACATTAAAAGCAAGATCAAAATTATCTACTGCTTTTATAAGACCAACCACACCTATTTGAAATAAATCATCCATATTATCACACTTATTCTGAAACTTTTGAATTATACTCAAAACTAATTTCAAATTACCCTCAACTATTTTAGATTTTGCAATTTTATCCCCACTTTTTAATTTGTTAAATAAGTCTATCATTTCTTCATGATTTAAAACTTTTAAACTATTTGTATTAATTCCATTAATTTCTACTTTATTTTTGGCCATATAAAAATTCCTTTCGTTATATATTGAAAGGAATTTAATATTTTTATTCAAACTAATCTAATTTTATATTTTGAGCTAATACTGACAAAATTTGTTTATCTTTAACTTCTACTACTGCAAACTTTCCATCAACTTCTATTCTTTCTAAGAAAACAAATTGATTAGTAAAATCATTTTCATCAGGAGTTACCTCAGCAGTAAAATAATATGTTTTTCCTTTATAAGATGCTTGTCTTAACACAAAATAGTTTTTTTTATTTGCTAATTTTAATACTTGATTTGTTAAATTTTCCATTCTTTTTTCCTCCCTTTAATTATGGTTGCATAGTATATTCTTCATTAAAATAACTTTCAAGAGCATCAAATGCTGAATCTAAATTATCTATTTCAGATTGAGTCAAATCACCAGATTGAACAGCTTCTGTATAAGTTTGTTCTTCACCTGTAGATGGTACAGATGCGATTTGTTCATCAAAAGTTTGCTCTGGAGTATTTAAATCTTCATATAAATCTTCCTCAACCACAACTGAAGTACCGTGATCAGTTTGATCTAAATTTCTATCTTCTTGGTTTAATACACTTCCATCTTCTTCATGCAAATAAGCACTTCCATCTTGTGTTACTTCTACACCAGTCTCACTGTTATATGCTACTTCACCTGCACCTAGTTCAATTGGAAATGTAGTATTATCCTCAGTAATTTGATCTTCTACATCATCTGGAGTATCAGTTCCCGGAGTGTCAGTTCCTGGATCAACGCCAGGATCAACACCAGGCTCAGTGCCAGGATCTACACCAGGATCTACACCAGGATCAACGCCAGGATCAACGCCAGGATCTACACCAGGAGTATTTCCTTTTTCATCATCTTTATCTTGTTCCTCATCATCATTTTTTTGTTCTTCGTCGGTTTTATCTTGTTCCTTTTCTTCATCATCATTTAAATCTTCATCCATATCTTCTTCTGTAACTATATCATGATGATTAATAAAGTGATCTATTGTTAAAGCAGTAGCAGATAAACCTCCTAAGAATAAAGCAGCTTTATAAAGAATATTTTTAATTTTTTGAAGTAATGTTGGTTTAGCATTAACAGTTTCATCAACAAATACTGGATCAACTACCTCTTCTTCCTCTTCTTCATCTTCAGGAGCATCTCCTAATTCTCTAGCTTCCTCTTCTTCATCTTCAGGAGCGTCTCCTAATTCTCTAGCTTCCTCTTCTTCATCTTCAGGAGCGTCTCCTAATTCTCTAGCTTCTTCTTCCTCATCTTCAGGAGCATCTCCTAATTCTCTTGGCATTTCATCATCTGTTGTTCTACTTCCTTCAAGATCACCAACAACTGGAATAACATTTGGTGATACTGGTGGCTCGATAATATCTTCTTTTTCTTTTGTATCTTCATATCCATTTTTAAAATCATCATCATTTACTGGTCCATTTGGAACAAAGCCATTTCTAAAGTCATCATCATTTATTGGCTTTTTATTAGTATTATCTCTAGATACATCTCTATTTTCTACTTCTTCTTTATTATTTTCTAAATCCTCTTCTAAATCATTTTCAAAGCTTAATTCTCCACCATTTTTTAAAGCATTTAAATCTTTCTCATATTTTTTTAATCTATTTTCAAATAATACAATAGAACTTCTATAATTTTCAATTAATGCTTCATTTGATTTCTTTTCTTCTTCATACATATTAACTAAATTTGGAAATTGTCCACTTCTTAAGCTTATTTCAGCATCTAATTGTTTATTTCTAGCTTCTAATTTACTTATTTGAAGAGCATATCTCTTATTAGTTAAATTAAGTATTCTTCTTTCTTCGTTTTTTTGATTGTATAAATCACGCTTACGTTGATATTCAACGTGTAATCTATGTATTTCATCATAACATTTGTTGTCAAACGAATCTAATTTTGTAGCAAATTCTGCTAATTCAGCAATATTATAAGACGCTTGAGTAAATCTACCATTTTCATTTCTATGTATTGATGAATCATATTCTTGAAAAGCACTATGTGCTTCTTTTCTATATTCATCTATTTCTTTCCATACTCTATCTAATTCATCAAAACCAACATTAGTAATATCTCTATACTTAGATATAAGTTCATTAACTTTACCATCTAATTCAATAACTTTATCCATTATTAATTCATCTCCTTTTTATTTCTTAATAGCATTTTAACTTGATATCTAATCTCACCATTATTATTAATATCAGTTAATGTATTTACATTATAATTATTATTTTTAAATAGTGTGATCATTTCCTCAAATGGAATATATTTATCATTTTCTGTTAAACTTACCCAGTTTTGTTCACTAACACCTGTTATTTGTTGTAATTTTATTTTTGTTTTAGTTTCTATACTTCTATCTCTTCCATCTGTTGCTTTAACACTCTTTGTTGTCCAATCAGACCAATCTGTCCATTTATAATCATTAGTTTTAGTTGCTTTTGCATATCCTGATGGAGCTACTGCTGTGTATTCAGTTGAAGTTTTAGTAGTAGTTCTATACCACTTATAAGCCTTAGCTTTAGTTGATTCATCTTTAACATATCCTTCAGCTGGAGCACTTGTATAGTATACACTCTCTGCACTAGCGTTAGAAGATCCTGATGGATAATATTGTCTTGTTCCATTATTTTCATACCTAAACCAATTATATAATGTAACCTTTTTGCATGTAACATTATCTACTCTACAAGTACTTTCTTTTAAAACTTTCCAATCAGAATAATCATAACAAGTATCGCTTGCACTATCTACTTTACCAGCAATTACTGATGCACTAGGATCATCTTTAGAATTTGTACAACTATAAACTATTTCTCTTTCATATGTTAAGTTCTTATTGCTTCCCTGACCACATACCACTCCTTGTTGATATACAACTGTTGATGAAGTTGCATCTACAGCACATACATAATATTTATATGGACTATAAGTACTATTTAAATATCTTTGTAAATAAGCATCTACTCCACCCTCATTATATGGGAAACCTTCTGGTTGAGTAGCAGAATATGCTTTTGCACCATTTGAACCAACATAATATACTTTAACTGCATCACTCTTATACCATTTATATGCTTCATTAGTTGCATTATCATACATTTGATAATCACTAGCAGGAGATTTTACATAATATTCATTTACAGCAGATGCATTAGTAGTTTCACCATTTCTTGTATAATAATGATTAGTTGTTAAATTCCAAGTATATAATTTATCTCTAAATCTATAATAAGTCGTTGTTGCTAATGTTTTATAATTACTATATTTAATATCTGATTTCCATAGTTCTTCTATTTTTCCATAAGTAGCACCCTCAGATTTTAACACTTGTGGTAAAAATTCAAAACTTACATAAGTTGAATCAGCAATAACATCATTTAAAGAACCTTCCTTACTTGGACCATACTCACTTTCTGATACTTTATTGCTGCATGTTAACCATGGTGTATATTGTTTATTACCATTAGATAACATACATACTCTTACATAACTTGATGCTAAATCACAAGTTGAAAAATTTTCTGGATTTACTAATCCTTTCTCTATTAATATATTTAGCTTTACACTATTACATTCACCTACAGAAGTTGGTAACTCACTCATATTGTTATCATAATATAATTTTCCTGCTTTTAATATAGCTTCTTCATAATTGAATGCAGTTGGTTTTTCACCAGGTACTTCACCACTATCACTTGTACACCCTTTAATTAAATAAAGAATTACTAAAATAGCAATAACAATTAGAACTACAATTAATATCTTTTTGGCTAACGGAGATTTACTATCACTTCTATTATCGTCTTCATAGCCATAATCTTCATAATTATTTGACATTTTAATTCCTCCAATTTCCTTTTGTCATATTATATAAGTAATTCTACCATAAATCTATATTAAAATACAAGATAAAATAGTAAAAAATAAACTAAAAACTACAACAAAATAATGCTGTAGTTATAGTTAGAACTTTTTTACTTCGGATAGTAATTCATCAAACTAGTTTTTTCTTATTATTTTTATTTTTTAAATAATTATACTTTCATTAAAGCTTTTAACTTTCTTACTACTTTCTTCTCTATTCTTGATATATATGATTGTGAAATATCTAACTTAGATGCTAATTCTTTTTGTGTTAGTTCTTTTTTACCAAATAAACCATATCTTTCCTCTATAATATTTTTATCCCTAGTAGGTAACTTAGATATTTCTACTTCTAATAATTTTTTATCATCTTTATTTTGAATTAATTTTTCTAGCATATCTTCTTCTGTTCCATATACATCTTCTAATTTTAATTCATTACCTTCGCTATCAAAATTAATTGAATCTTCAAGACTAACTTCACTCATTCTCTTTTTATTTTTTCTTAAAAACATTAATATTTCATTATCTATACACCTGGATGCATATGTTGCTAATTTTATATTTTTATCTAATTTATATGTTTTTACTCCCTTTATTAAACCAATAGTTCCAATACTTACAAGATCTTCTAAATCATATATAGTATTATCATATTTTTTCGCTAAAAAAACAACAAGTCTTAAATTATGTTCAACTAATTTATTCCTTGCATACATATCACCAGTATTACTTCTTTTTACTAATTCTTCCTCTTCTTCTCTACTAAGAGGTGGTGGTAATATATCTGTACTTCCAATAAATAGTACGTCATAATTTTTAAATAATTTATCTAATAATTTTTTTATCATTATTCCTCCATTAATTTATAATTTAATAAACAATTATATCCAACAAACTTTTTATTTACTACACCCACACTAATATCTTTTCTCTCACCAATCCCATCTATATACACTTTCTTAGGATTAAAACACTTAATTAAAGACGTATTATTAATAGTACTATATGGAACTAAATAATAATTTTCATCAACTTCTTGATTAATAATTATTACTTTTTTATTACTATAAGGCTCTATTAATTCATTGCCACTATCCATATAACCATTTAAATATAAAATTTTTCCATTATTCAAATAGATTGTAACTTTGTATCTAGTATTTAATATTTTCTTTAAATCATATTCAAAATATTTATAAATATTAATAATTATTGGTATCAAAAATAGACAATATTTATATTTTATTAATCCATCCTCTCTTAAATAGAATAAACTACCTCCAAGAAAAAAAGACATTAAATAGTAATAAACAGTATTTTTAATCAATGTTTTATAATCATTAAATCCAAAACAAACTAATATCATTATTAAACAAAGTAATATTTTTATAAATGTCAAAACATAATTATTCAGATTAACAAATAAAAATATTAATGATATTTCACCAACTAATGAAGCAAGAATAATTCTTTTTTTACTAATATTAATTTTCAATAAGTTCCTAAGAGTATCTAATAACAAATAATCAATAATAAAATTAAGTATAATTAATTCATCTAAATACATTTTAATCACCAAAACTATGATATAAAAAAAGTTATATATTTTTTGTCGAAATATATAACTTTAATAAATTTATTTTCTTTTAAATATTTTTTCTTTTTCATCAAAATAAATTGTAAAATCTTCATAAAAATCCCCATTAATTTGATCCCAATAATATAGTGAATATTCATCTTGAATTGTATCATCTTCATCAAATTCATTTTCTTTAATTTTTTTATTATATTTAAATGGTGAATTTTTCTTTTTTTCTATCATACCATAATCCCTTACAAATATAGCAAAATCTCTAATTCTTCTATGACTCTTTAAGATATTTCCATTACAATCTCTTAATATTCTCGAATCTTTATCTCTTTCAAATACGAGATTATCATACAAATTTGATACTATTGTTAACAAATATGAATTATCATAGTTTGAATATCTTAACTTATTTACTTCAGTTCTTAATCTATCAATATCATCTTCTATTACCCTATACATCTCAAATTTATTTGCTAATTCTAAAAAGAAATAATAATCATTATTATTTAAATGATATTCTACACATTTCATAACATACTTTTTACTCAAATATTTTATATCATCTTTATAAAGTACCGGTAAATAGCTTAATCTTACAGAAGAATAATTAGGGTAATTTTTCTCTCTTCCATTTAAATATATTATATTAATATCTGGATCATAACCAAAAGATATTTTAGTTTTTAAACTAGATTTAAAATAATCTATTAATTCTTTTTCATTCATTTTAGATGTTAATTCATCTAATTGACTAATGGTTAACTTAGGTGTTAATTTATTATACTTATGAACAATTACATGATATTTATTTTGAACTTTAGTAATTATTACATTTCCAAATAAATATTTTTTCTTTTGTTTTTTATTATGTTTTTTTAATATTTCAATAAGATTTTTGCATTCTTCTATTGAATCATATTCTCTATGTTCTTCACCTAAATATTCAACTAAAGTATATTTTTTTAATTCTTTTTTCATAAATATCCCCCTAATTAATTGAATGTATTATACTCAAATTATTAGAAAAAGTCAATTTTTGCTTTACTTAAATCAATTTTTATGTTAAATTATATGTGGCTTAAAAAGAGGAGGCAGTTAATTATGGCAAAGAATCAATCAAATAGAAGTAATATGAGTGCTCAAAATAGACCTTTTTCAGAAAAGGCGACTAAGAAAACTCAAAAATTAAACTTACAAACTACTATTGTTGATGGTAAGAAAGTAAGATTATCAACAAAAGAGATTAGAACAAATAAGAAAAATAAATAAGTCGAATCATGATGATTTGATTTTTTATTTAATTTAAAATAGGATTATTTCTTTATAATCCTATTTTATTATTTCTTGTTCTAGTACTAGTTTAATATTATATTCTTTTTTTACTTTTCTTTGAATAAACTTTATTAATTTAATAATATCTTTACTAGTAGCATGCCCATCATTAATTATAAAATTAGCATGTATATTACTAATAACAGCATCATTTATTCTAGTTCCCTTAAGATTTAAATCATCTATTAATTTACCCGCAGCATATCCTTCAGGATTTCTAAATACACTTCCATTTGATGGATGATGTAAATCTTGAGTTTCATTTCTTTTCTTATTTTTCTGAAGCATTAATTCTTTGAGTTCTTTCTTATTTCCTTTTTCTAATTTAAATTTTGCTGATAAAACTACATATTTTTTATTTTCCTTTAACATAGAATATCTATATTTAAATTTTAAATCTTCACAAGAAAGTTCAATAATTTTCCTACCATCAAATACAATAGCTGATATTAATACTTCACTTATACTACTACCATAGCATCCAGCATTTCCATAAATACTACCACCTATTGTACCAGGTATTCCACAAGCAAAATCAAGACCACTATATCCTTCTAAAGTATATTTAGTCGCAATTTTATTTAACATACAATTTGATTCAACATATAATTCGTTATTATTTAAAATACATTTATTAAATCCAGTTAGTTTTAAAATTACACCATCATAATATTCAGGAAGTATTATATTTGATCCATTTCCAATAACAAACCACTTAGTTTTGTATTTCTTAAGTATGTTTAAAACTGATGTTAACTCTTTTATATCTTTTATAAAACACATAGCATAAGCAACTGAATGTAATTTATAAGTATTATATAATGTTAAGTCAATATCAGTTTCAGTTTTACAGATTTTTGAAAGTTCTTCTATCATTATTTTAAATACTCTTCAATATCATCACTACCAATAGCATAATCTACTATTTTACCATTAGTAACTTTTATTAATGTTATATCATTTATTCTAATATCATTGATTGTTTTTATATCTAGATTAGCATCTTCAGATATATATTTTTTATTTTCATTTTCATTCATATTAACTTTATAAACTCTATATTTATCTTGCTTAGTAATCAAACTATTAACATATGCATCTTCTGTTATTGAATTTTTATAATTATCAAATAATACATAATATGTTTTTTCACTTCTATTTAATACAGTTCCCATAGTAATATACTCATAATCAAAAGTAACTTCTCCTTTTTCTGGTTTTGTATATCCCATTTCAAATACACCAAGTTTTTCCATACCAAGAACACATAAATATATCACTCCCATAAATACTAAAACGCCAAGCAAAGTAAATGCAAAAGATTTAACTTCTTGTTCTGTATTTTTCTCATAAGACTTTTTATTTCTTTCTCTTTTAACAGGTTTATACTTCATTTTCATACTATTTTTTGCCATAATATCATCTCCACAAACGAATTATATCATATTTTAATAGAATGTATCAATTATTTGTTGATTTTTAGTGACTTTTATTATATACTTTATTAAGTATTTAAGTGGCAGCACTATAAGAAGTTATAACGTGTTTCTTGAAAAAAGTTAGTATTCTCTGCCAAGATGAAAACTTTTATAGAAACTCCCTATAATAAAATTATAGAAGCCTTTTAGTACAAAAAAATTGAGAAAGGAGAAATATGTATGTCAAGATATACAGGACCTGCATTTAAAAAATCAAGAAGATATGGTTTTTCTACTCTTGAAACAGGTAAAGAATTAAGAAAAAAACCTACTGCTCCTGGAATTCATGGAACAAGTAGAAAGAAACTTAGTGAATATGGTGTTCAATTACAAGAAAAACAAAAAGTTAGATTCATGTATGGACTTAATGAAAAACAATTAAGAAAAACATTTGAAGCTGCTGGTAAAATGCAAGGTATTCATGGTTTTAATTTATTACTTCTTTTAGAAAGCAGACTTGATAATTTAGTATATCGTATGGGATTTGCTAAAACAAGAAGAGCTGCTAGACAATTAGTTAATCATGGACACATCACTGTTGATGGTAAAAAAGTAGATATTCCATCATACAGAGTAAAAGTTGGAAGTACTATTGGAGTTAAAGAAGCATCACTAGATCACCCAGTTATTACTGAATGTATGAATATGGATATTACAATTCCATCATTTGTTAGTGTTGATAAAACTAAAAAGACTGGTACTTATGTAAGATATCCAGAAAGAGAAGAATTAAATTCAGAAATTAATGAAGCATTAATTGTAGAATTCTACAATAGATAATATGCTTTTAACCTCTTGAAAACTCAAGAGGTTTTTTATTTACAAAAAAAGAGCTTTAAATAAGCTCCTAAAAATCTCTATTTCTTAAAAATGCTGGCATTTCTAATTCATCATCATCTGGTATTTGTTGCACAGCTTTCTTTTCACCTTCAATTGACCTATATAAAGGTTCTGTTGAATCTTCAAAACCAGTAGCAATTACTGTTACAACTATTTCATCAGTTAGTGCTTCATTAATAACAGCACCAAATATAATATTAACATCTGTATTAGCAACGGCTCTAACTACCTCAACTGCATCTTCTGCTTCAAATAAAGTCATAGAATTTCCACCAGTTACATTAACAATACAATCAGTAGCACCATTAATAGTAGTTTCAAGTAATGGACTATTTACAGCTTGCTTAGCAGCTTCAACGGCACGGTTATCTCCAAAACCAACTCCAATACCTATTAAAGCATCTCCTCTATTTTCCATTATTGTTCTAACATCTGCAAAGTCTAGGTTTACAAGTCCCGGAACACTAATTAAATCAGATATAGACTGAACACCTAACCTAAGTACATTATCAACTTCTTGGAATGCTGCATTAAGAGGTGTCGATCTATCAATTAAGTCTCTTAATCTATCATTTGGTATTACAACAATTGTATCAACATGTTTTCTTAACTCATCAAGTCCTACCAAAGCATAATCCATTCTCTTTTTACCTTCAAATTTAAATGGTTTTGTAACTATAGCTACTGTTAAACATCCTAAATTTTGTGCTATTTCAGCAACTACTGGTGCTGCTCCTGTTCCCGTTCCACCACCAAGACCACAAGTTACAAATACCATATCTGCTCCTCTTAAAGCATCTTCAATTTCTTCTTTTGCTTCAAGCGCAGCTTCTCTACCTACTTCTGGTCTTGTACCTGCTCCTCTTCCTTTTGTTATTGTCTTACCAAGCTGAATTTTATTTTCCGCATTTGAGGCATTTAATACTTGCTGATCAGTATTTGCAACAATAAATTCTACTCCTCTTAGGCCAGAATCTATCATCCTATTAACAGCATTACAGCCACCACCACCAATACCAATAACTTTAATATCAGCAATTTGATCCATTTCTAATTTATTATTCATATTTCACTCCTTAACTATTGAAAAAATATCCATATATTTTTCCGAGTATACTATTATTATTTGATTTCTTATTATTAATTAATTCACTTTGATCATTTTCATCTACTGTATATGCAAGTTTATTTCTAAATGATAACTTATCATGATAATATTTGATTAATCCAAGAACAGTAGAATATTTATTATGTCTACATCCTATATCATTTACTTTATAAACTTTCATTTCTTTTCCAAAAACTTCATCTACAATTAAATTAAAATCATTTATTTGTGAACATCCACCAGTTATTATTGTATAACTAATTTCCATCTTTGTTAAGAGGTTTATTTGTTTTTTTGCCAAAATCAATATTTCTTTTATTCTTGAACTGATTATTTCACTAACTTCATATTGATTTATTTTAATATTTTCTTCACTCTTTGTCAACACATCCTCACTCCACGAAGTAGACGCATTTCTTTTACTCGCAAGAGCAAATTTTTCTTTTAAGTATACAGCTTGCTTTCTACTAATATCATATATATAACAAATATCTCTATCAATATTCTTACCGCCAATTTCTATACACTCACTCTCAACAAGAATACCTTTTTTAAATATACTTACCTCTGTTTTTTCTTCACCAATATTTATAACTGCTGTATTCTTTTTATCATGTTCTGGTGTTTTAAATTCAAAATAATCTGCTACGCCTCCAAAATTAATATCAACAATATCAACACCAATATTTTCAAGTAATGACACAGTAGTATAAATATTTTTCTTTGGTGCAAGACTTAGTACTGCCTTACATTTTATTTTACTTGCTTTCATACCAGTAGGATTTTTAATTTTTTTATCAGAGCCATCAAGAGTAAATTCAATCGGAGTAATCGCAACAAATTCTTTGTTGTTTGGGACTTTATTATACACACAAGCTTGCATAGTTCTTACAATATCTACACTTTGTACAATTCCATCTTCATTTGTAATGGTACTACTTCCATCAGTAACAATAAATTCTGCATAATAAGATGGTATAGTTAATATGACTTTATTTATTCTAATACCAAGTATTTCTTCACATCTAGAAAATACCTCTTTAAGAGAAATTAATGCATCCTCTGGGTTAACTATTATTCCCTTTTTTACCCCTTTTGATTTTACTTCGGATACTGCTAGGACATTTAATTCATTATTATATATTTCACCCACTACTAATTTTACAGTAGATGAACCAATATCTAAACTTGATATTATCTCTTTCATGTATCCTCCTTGTACTCTATATTTAATTATAACAAAAATAATTTAGTTTTTAAAGGTTAACTTCTTTAAATAAATAATTAATATTAAATTTATAACTTTTATTTTCTTGACCTAATCCTACATAACTTATTTTAACTTTTAATTTTTTTTGTTCACTGCCTTTTAAAATATCACTTTTTAACATTGATGTTTCAACAATTACATTATTTCCTATATCACTATTTGACATATTACTTATATATATTCCATCAACCATAACATTTTGATTTCCTATATTAGTTACATCTACATAAAATATCTTAGGTGTTAATAAACTATTAATATTATCCAATTGAACATCAATGACATTGCCATTTATTCTAACTGATAAATCATCATTTGTAGTTACATTAGAAAATATTACTCCATAATAGTTTTTAACTATTGACACATTTCCTCTACTTTCTTTAAATATATTAAGATATGTGGCAGTAATAGTAAATACTAAAACTATAAAAATACATAACATTATTACATATATATACTTTTTATTATTATTTTTCTTACTCTTCTTCATATCTTCTCCTTATGATAAATATACCATAAAATAAATAAAAATGCATTAAAAACTATTATTATAATAATACTTTTTTATGGTAATATTTAACAATTTTAGAATAAAAAAATAACACTAGAATTATCTAATGTTATTTAGTTACTGATACAACAGAAGTTGATGCTGCTACTTTTAAGAGTTCTTCGTTACTTAAATCTTCACTAATTAAATAATAATCTTTACCATTCATACTCCAATTTAATGAACTTTCTGTTAAATTTCCAAGTACATTTTCATAAAATACAAGTTCTCCACTAGTACTAGTAATTTCAAATTCACTTGGTAACAATGATACTTCTTCTATTAATGTAAATGATTTATCACCATCAAATGTTAATATTACTCTCTTAGAGTTATCTGTACTAATAGTCTCTTCTCCTTTAAATTTAGTACCAACTGGTAAATACATTGGATACACTGTCTCTTCTAAATCACTTACTTCACTACTTGAGCAATCACTGCAAGTAGTTGTACTAATATCAAAATCTTCTTTACTAACAGAAGTATCATAGTCTATGGTTGCTACTTTAAATACAATATTTGCGATTCCTTCTTTATTAAAAACTTCTACAAGTCTTGGTTCCATTTCTTTATTAAATGTAATTTTTTGGCTAGTAAGACTACTATTATTAGGATAATTTACCGTTGATTGTAATATATATGCATCTTCTTTTTCTTCAAATACTACATTACTATCATTCTCAAGATCAGTAAGCAGTGATGCTAAAATATAAGCTTGACTACTATTAAATGGCCATTCACTTTGATATTTAAAGCTCTTATTTAAGCTTGGCGTTATTACGTATACACCACTTTCATTTTTTAAAATAATTTGTTCATAATTAGTATCTTTATTGGTAAGTGATGCTTTATAATAATCCCCTTCTAAATAGCTTACATTAACACTATATTTATAAAGTTCTTCATTACTAGTAATTTCCATATCACCACTCATAATATAATGTGAATTATCTTCTATATTTTCTTTAAATTTAGAAATGGCCTCTTTAGAATCCATCTTATTGCATCCAAATAATAGAAAACATGATATTAACAATAAAACCTTTTTAATAATTATTCCTCCTTTTAATTAATTATATTGTTAAGTAATTAGATTATGATAATAAGAATTTAATATTTTTTTATGTATAAATTATTATTTATGGTACAAAATATTAACAAGCAAGGAGGAAATGTATGAATACATTATACAAAGTTGCATTAACTTTTGTTATAATTGGTGCTTTAAATTGGGGAATGGTTGGTATTTTTGATGTAAACTTAGTTACTTTATTATTTGGCGAAGAATCATTTTTAACAAATTTAGTTTATGCACTAGTTGGTATATGTGGATTAATATCAGTTGGATTATTATTACAACCTTTTGATGAAATACCACATGGTGAACATAAATAAAAAAAGAAACGTTTATTTAAAAATAGCGTTTCTTTTTTTATTTAACTCTCTTCAATTAATATTTTTTTGCCTATATTGCTTTTCATGTATCTTTCTTCTTCACTAAAAATGCATCCACAATACTTTTGCATATATAATCCTGTTTCATGAAACATTTTCTTTCCTTCATAATAATATGGTCTAAAATCTATATATTTAAATTCAATATCATATTTTATACTTAACTGTTCACATATTTTTTTTAGCATATCATGCTTTTGATATGGACTTATAAATAAAGTAGATGTAAATGCATCATATCCATTTTCTTTTGCATATTTTACCACATTTTCCATTCTTGAGTAATAACAATATTCACATCTATTATTTAAATCATTTATTACATTCGTAGTAAATTCCCTAAGTCCGTAATAATCATAATATATAACTTTTAAATCTATTAATTTTGAATACTCTTTTAATGCGTTAAGTCTATTTTCATATTCTTTATAAGGATGAATATTAGGATTATACCAATATCCTGTCACATTAATATTATTCTCTCTTAAAACTTTAATACACGCAGCACTACAAGGTGCACAACAAATATGTAATAATAACTTCATATATATCACCAAAATCATTATAAATAAAAATATTTAATTTCTCAAGTTTCTAACATAAAAAAGTATATAATATTAATTAATTAATAATACTTAAATGTCCAACATCAATAATATATTATTAAAAAATTATTCACTTCTTTATAAATAAAAAAACTTGATTTCTCAAGTTCCTTTATTATAATCCTAATGAGTTTCTGTCAATTTTTAATCCAGGACTCATAGTAGATGATAAACTTACATTTTTAATAAATGTTCCTTTAACACCAGTTGGTTTATTTTTAACGATTTCAGCAACAATAGCTCTTAGATTTTCTTCTAGTTTAGCTTCATCAAATGATAATTTACCAATTGATAAATGTACATTACCATATGAATCGTTTTTATATTCAACCATACCTTTTTTTACATTACTAATAGCTTCTTTAACATTAGTAGTAACAGTTCCTAATTTTGGATTAGGCATTAATCCCTTAGGACCAAGTAACTTACCAAGTTTACCTAAAGCAGGCATCATTTCTGGAGTAGCAATGATAGTATCAAACTCAAACCAATTTTCTTTTTCGATTTTTTCTAACATATCTTCAGCTCCACAATATTCTGCTTCACTTGCTTCATTTGCTTTAGTTTTAGTAATAACTAATACTCTTTTAGTCTTTCCAGTTCCATTTGGTAAAACGAAACTTCCTCTAACATTCATATCAGTCTTTTTAGCATCTATATTTAATTTTAATGCTAAGTCTACTGATTCATCAAATTTTCTAGTTTTAAGACTCTTAAGTATTTTAATCGCTTCAGTAACATCATATTCTTTATTTTTTTCAATATTACCTAATGCTTCCACATACATTTTACTATGTTTCTTCATAAACTTAACCTCCTTATGTGGTATTTGGATTATCTTTATATTCTCACGATTAATAATTTATTCTTTATTATTCTTCGTCTTCGTTTTCAGTTTCTTTAGATTGAGCTGTTGTCTCAACTTCAACACTAGCACCCTCAGCCATAGCTTTAGCGCTTTCTTCCATAGCTTCTAAATCAGCTTCTAATTTAGCTGCTTGAGCTGCTGCTTCTTCAGCTTCTTTAGCTTGTTCAGCAAGTTCACCATCATTAAGACCTTTAACAGCAATACCCATATTTCTTGCTGTACCAGCTACGATTTGAATTGCTTTTTCTAAATCATAACAATTTAAATCTGGCATCTTAATTTCAGCAACTTTCTTAATATCTTCTTTAGATATAGTTGCGATGATTTCATTAGCTCCTTTTTTGCTTCCTTTAGAAATTCCAGCTGCTTTAAGTAATAATGAAGCTGTTGGTGGAGTTTTTAATACGAAGTCAAATGTTCTATCTTCATAAATAGAAATTTCAACTGGAATAATATCTCCCATCTTTTCTCTAGTTGCATCATTATACTTAGTACAGAATTCTTGTAAATTAATACCTGCAGGTCCTAAAACAGTTCCAACTGGTGGAGCTGGTGTAGCTTTTCCTGCTGGAATTTGTAATTTAATTTTCTTAACTACATTCTTTGCCACGAAAAACACCTCCTATTATATTTTAGATAATTTTTTTTCGCGAGTGGTCTAGTGATAATCCTATAATCTCCCACTTCTAACTTGTATTTAATAATACAAATTGCTAGTAAATAATATCACATAAATCCCATAAAATCAAGAAAAAACTAATGGAAATATAGATTTTACAAAAATAATATTATTTATATATTTAAAATATAACAAAAGAATGACTATAGTCACTCTTTATAAATCATACCTACTAAGTATTTGAGCAGGCGTTTTTCTTATAGTTTTATAAACTGGTAGCAAGCCCACTAATAAATTAAAAATATATACAAACATTATTACTACTATTAGTACTAATGGATTCATAACAAATTTATCACTTATAAAGTTTATTGTACTAAGCTCAGTTAATATATAACTCATAATTAATACACCAGGTAAACTTGCAAATGTAGTAATAGAAATTATCTCTCCTGCAAACATCTTATATATATCAACTTTCTTCATCCCTATAGCTCTAAATATACCAACTTCTTTAACTCTTGATAAGAATGATGATCTTATCATTAAATATATTTCTATAAGAGAAATTGAGAGTATAAATAATGCTGCTAACATTGATGCCTTACTACTCTCTTTTTTACTTTTTATATATTTTTCTTTGCTATATTCATAACTATCTTTTATATTATGTGTACCCCTATATTTTTCAATAGTACTCGTTTTATCTTTAGAATAAATGACCATACTAGAATTATTATCTAATAAACTATACTTTATCGTGTTATTATTAGTTAAATAACTTTGGATGTTATCTTTACTACTATAATAACCTACCACTTTTAATTTTGTATCATTTACTTTATAATCAATCTTCTTATTTAATGGATAGTCGTATTGATAAGCCTCATTTACTATTACTTCATAATCATTTAATGGAAGTTTACCCTTAACTATTTTAATATCATCATCATAAATCTTGTAATCATAAATTTTTTCACTATTTACTGTATCGTAATAATAATCTGTAGTAGAAGAACTATTAGATACTATATTTATAAATTCACTTTCATAAGCATAAATTGATGGACTAGTAGTATCTACAATACCCACTAAAGTATACTCTATATTATTTAATACATATAATTTTTTTCCAACCAAATCTTCATATGATAAGATGCCAGCTTGTTTAACAAATCCATCTTCTAAAGTACTTTCATAAACTATTTTATCAATTACAATTTCGCTACTATTTTTGGGAAGTCTTCCATATAATAATTCCTCTTCTTTAACCATATCTACACTAGCAAGCGAACCACTATAATTAGCAGTATAGCCGTATGTTTGATAATAATCATTTAGATTTAAGTTAAATGATACTTTAGAACTACCAGGAAGTGCATAATTAATATCTTTATCATTTTCAAATTTAATTAAATCATCTTTTGATATTTTATTTTTTTCAATTAATAAATAATTCTTATTTATATCAACAAATTTACTTTCATTAATTTTATTTAACGCAAATAATGATGAAAATGAATAAGTTATAAACATCGCTGATGCAAAAAATCCAAATAATAGTAATTTCTTTATAAATGAATAGTTAAGCACTTTCATAAAACCATTTTTAATCAAACTAATTGGATTAAATATAGAGGAATATTTCATTCTTATATTTTTATCAACTATTTTATCAAAATCAAAATTATACTCATCGAATATAGTAGTATTTATTTTTTTATAACTATCATCAACAAGTTCTATACTAGAATTATTATCAATAGTTTCTATTTTAAAATCATTGCTTTCAATATATATATTACCATTTTTAACAACTATATTTAATTTAATATCTTTATTTGATTTATCATCTATATAACAATTAATCTCAATATTATCTTTTTTAAATATATTCTTATTCTCTATATCTTTTAAATATATTTTATTGTCTATTCTATAATCTAAATCATTAGTATGCTTATTTTCAATATCATCAATAACACAACCATCTTGAATCTTAATAATTCTTGATGCATAGAATTCCGCTAATTCATTTTCATGAGTTACTAATATTACTAGTCTATTCTTAGATATTGCTTTAATTATATTCATTACTTCAATAGTATTTTTACTATCTAAATTACCAGTTGGTTCATCTGCAATTATTATACTAGGATCTTTGACAATAGCTCTTGCAACACCTACTCTTTGTCTTTCTCCACCAGATAACATACCAGCTTCTTTATTTCTATATTTATACATTCCTACTTTAGTAAGAACATAATCTACTCTTTTCTTAATTTCCTTTTTATCCTTAATTCCATTTATTCTAAGACTTAAAGCAACATTATCATATACACTCATATCATCTACTAAATTAAACTCTTGAAATATATATCCAATATTTAAATTTCTTATCTTATCAACTGCATTACTGCTTCTCTTAGATATTCTCTTTCCATTTATAAATATCTTACCTGAATTTATTTTATCAAGTCCACCAATAGCATTTAATAATGTAGTCTTACCACAACCAGATGGTCCAAGTAATGCAACAAGACCTGTATCTCCAAGTTCTATTGAAGTATTATTAATAACATGTATCTGATTTTTTTTATGTCTATTAAAATATTTATTTACATTTTCTATTTTTATCATAATTACACCTCTTGCCTATAATTATTCATAATAGTATCTTTAAATAATTTTCTTGCATATCTAAATGTTATTAATAAAGTCATAAATATTAATATAACATACAACATAATATAATCTAAACCACTAACATAAGAACATAAACTTATTAATGAATCACTATTAATGATAGACTTCTTAATAAATATTATAAATATTGCAAATATTAGATAAGCCAAATGTGCTATTGTAAGTAATTCAATATTAAGTATAGATTTAGATACATTAAATGATGAACCTAATACTCTTAATGTTGAATAATATGTATTTCTAGATTTCAATACTAACTTAATAATAAAATAAGATGTATAAAACAATACTATTATCAAAGATAATATTACTACAAGCATTACTATATTTAGTACTGCTGTTACCGAAGAATCATATGCATACACAGTATCTTTAATATACAATGTGGTAAAACCTAATTTATCAAGCTCATTCATAGTATTTCTAACTAGTTTTTCATCTTCAACAAACACACTACTTTGAAAATATCCCCTATTGTATAATGAATTATAATCATTAGTATTTATAAATATTGCCCCATAATAATCTTTATCATAACCACTTACTTTTTTTATTGTTTCATTTGTATATGTACTTAAAAATGCGTAATTATTATTTAATTCATAAAATATGTTTTTTACTTTTATATTTAGCTTTTCGTTATTACAATTATCATTAGCACACTCATATTTCCAATCATCATTTATTATTGCATAACCTGATTTAACTTTATCACTAGGAAGTATTTCGTTATTTTTACTACCATAATAAGATGTTCCACTAATACCTTTAAATGTATATGTTACTTCACTAAATCTTTTATTAATCCTATCATTTAATTTTTCAAGTAGCATATCACTTATATAAATAATATTATTATATGTATCATTATTGAATATTACTCCAACTATTTTTATTTTATTTTCTTCTTCATATAACTCTTCTAGTGTAAAATTACTTTCAATAACTTCATCATATTCTTCTGATATTGAATAATCATATTCATTTGTTACAAGAACTACTTCTCTATCATTCTCAGGCATTCTTCCTTTATCCACTTTAGTTATTAAATTTACACTTTGTACTATTCCGTAATAATAAAATTTATTACTTGATAAACTTATGTTTTGATCTAAACTCATATCATTTTTTACTATTCTATCAATATTAGATAGTTTACTAATATTTTCATAATCATCATCTGTAAAAGCTGTTTTATCTTTCTTTTTAATAATTACTCTTTTCTTATCTAAATTATTAAAAAAATTATTATAACCATCAATACTATTTTCATACTTTAATTCTTGAAATGAAGAATATACAAAAAATGTAGAAAAAACAATAAACAAATATACAGCTAATATCAATAAAAATTTAGTTGGAATGTTAAATGCATTTCTAACACCTAATCGTATTTTATTTGCTAAACCAACATCATGAGAAATATTTTCTTTTATTTTATCAACATTTTCGTGTTTTTTTATTATAGTATCTGATAATACTCTACCATCGTGCATAGTTATTTTCCTAGTTACATATTTTTCTATTTGATCATAATTATGTGTCACAACTATAACTAACTTTTCTTTAGAAATATTATACAACAATTCAAGAACACTTTCTGAAGATTTCTTATCTAAATTACCAGTTGGTTCATCTGCTAGAATTATTGGAGTATCAAGAGCTAATGCTCTTGCAATACCAACCCTTTGTTTTTGACCACCAGATAATTTAGATACTTTAGTATTTTTATACTTTTTTAAATTAACTTTATCAATTAAATCTAATACCTTGTCTTTTACTTCACTTTTCTTTTTACCATTTAATAATAACACTAATTCTATATTTTGATAAACAGTATAACTATTAACAAGATTAAAATTTTGAAATATATTTCCTATATATTTTTTTCTATACATTTCATAATCTTTTTCTGAATAGTGGCTAGTTTCTTGACCATTAATAAGCATTTCTCCTTCTTCATAACTATCAAGACCTGAAATAACATTTAACAATGTGCTCTTACCACTACCACTTTCACCAGTAATTGCAATAAATTCACCTATATCAAATTTTAGTGAAACTTTGCTAAATCCTACTGATACCATTTTTTTATTAGAATAAAATTTAGATACATTTTTTAATTCTAACATAGTTACTCCTCCTTAAATTATATTAATTATATCATTATTTATATTATTTATTAATACATTGGTTTTTAAATATACTAAATTTGTAAATAATTTATTATTTTCTAATAATATAATTGGTAATAAATATTAAAAACACTACTTTTTATAAAAATACTATTAAAAAAAGTAAGATTTTACTCTTACTTAATATCAATTATTTTTGCTTTATTTGGATCCACTAATATTTTAACAGCTCCATCTTTTCCACTAGTTAATCTTTCAAATGCATTTTGTACTTCATCTAATATAACTATATCATCAACAAACCTCTCAAGATTAATTTTCTTAGTTGTAAGTAATTTAATAACTTCATCAAATTCTTCTGGCTTATAAGCAATAGAGCCTTTAATATTTATTTCTTTCATAACAGCAGCAACCATAGGCACATTTACATTTTCCATTGAAATACCAACCATTGTCAAATTTCCATTTGGTTTTGTAAACATAATAGCACTACTTAAAGCAGGACTATTTCCACAGCAATCCGCTACAATATCAAAACCATTTTTAGTTACCGAAAATAATTTTTCAGCTAATTTAGGATCTAACGCATTAAACCATTCATCAGCAACACCAAGTTTAACTGATTTAGCACCTCTTAGTGGATTAGTTTCTGTAAGTGCAATATATGAACAACCTTTAAGTCTTAAAAATACTGCTGTTAATAAGCCTATTATTCCACCACCTATTACAAGCGCCTTATCTCCTTTTTTAACGTTTGATATATCTGCAGCTCTTAATGCTACTGCAGCGGGCTCAATCATTGCTCCAGCATCATAAGAAACATTATCTGGTAGCAATCTAACCATATCTTCTCTAACTAATATTCTGCCACCAAATCCACCTGGTGTTTCTGTAGTAAGTCCAATTGCATGAGACCAAGTCTGACTACATATTTGAACTTCTCCGCTCTTACATTCTTTACATTCTAAACATGGTGTTATAGGAAGCGCAGTAACTCTATCACCCGCATTAAACTTTTTACTACCTCCATTATCAATTACTATTCCCGAAAACTCATGTCCCATTACTAATCCCTTTGGCATTCCTGCATACCAATAATGAATATCAGAACCACATATACCTGCTTTAATTACATCAATTAAAATATATCCTTCTTTTCCTACTGGTGCTTCTTTTTTTTCAATTACTAATTTTTTAGGACCTGCTATTGTCACACATCTCATACTATCAACCTCTATTCTTAAAACTATTCTATCATAATATTTTAAAAAAATCATTAAAAAATCACATATAAATAATTTTTATATGTGATTTTATATTATAAATAGTTTTCTGCTTTAACTTCCATGTAACTTTCTGGATGTTTACATACAGGACATACTTTAAGAGCTTTAGTTCCCTTATAAATATGGCCACAATTTCTACAAATCCAAACTTTTTCTTCACCTTTTTCAAATACTAAATTATTTTCTACATTTCCAACTAAAGTCATATATCTCTCTTCATGATGTTTTTCTATTTCTCCAACCATAGAAAATAATTTTGCTATTTCTGTGAATCCTTCTTCTTCTGCTACTTTTGCAAATTCTTTATACATTTCTGTCCATTCATAATTTTCACCAGCAGCAGCATCTTTTAAATTATCAATTGTTGATGGAACATCTCCTCCATGTAATTGTTTAAACCATAATTTAGCATGTTCTTTTTCATTATTAGCTGTTTCTTCAAAAATAGCTGCTATTTGTTCATATCCATCCTTCTTAGCTTTAGAAGCGTAATAAGTATATTTATTTCTTGCTTGACTTTCCCCAGCAAAAGCAGCCATTAGATTTGCTTCTGTTTTACTTCCTTTTAATTCCATAATTATACCTCCTTAAAATTTATTCATGTAAAATTATAATCATTTACAAATAAAATTCTATAATATTAAATTATGAAAGTCAACAAATTCTAATTGAATTTTTAATAAAAATCCACGTCTAAAGGCGTGGTTTTTCTCTGAAGCCTATAAGGCTTAGTACTGGCTGGCCACATTTGTGGCCTTTTTAGTATGCCAATCGCCTTTGTCACTCTTACTTACCCGTAAACGGGTCTTTATATTCTTTCAAACTTCTTTTATCTTTTATTTGGTCTTCTAATTCTTGATTTTGAATATATTTTTTTATTGTAGTTTTATTTAATCCTACTGTACTTACAAAATATCCTTCTGCCCAAAATGTTCGTTGTCCATAATTATATTTTAAGTTTGCGTGTTCTTCAAATATCATCAAACTACTTTTACCTTTTAAATATCCCATAAATGATGATATACTTATCTTAGGTGGTATTTTTACTAACATGTGTATATGATCTGCACATGCATTTGCTTCTACTATTTCCACTCCCTTATAATCACATAGTCTTCTTAAATACCTACCTATATCTCGTCTTAATTTGTGATATATTGCTTTTCTTCTATATTTTGGTGTGAAGACTATGTGATATTGGCAATCCCATTTTGTATGTGACAGTGAACTTATATCGTCGTTCTTAAATCTCATTCATTTATTCCTCCTTTTGATTTTATTTTCCGGTTGGCATACCAGAACTTATTATATCAAAAGGAGAAATAAGTGCATACGAGTGCTGTCGCTTTTTCAGTTCTCACGGACATAGTCCGTGGTTTTAACAAGCTTACAATGAATTGTAAGCAAATAAAA
>JAQXHG010000036.1 GCA_029007115.1 bacterium
TTCTCATCCAAGCATGAATAGGTATTTTAGGTTCATCAGGATTTGCATATCTAGCTAAATCAGTAAGAGATATAAACTCTTTATTATCAATTCTTAATACATTAATTCTTTGTTCTTTTACTATAATTTCAGTTTTAATATTATCTTTATTCATAATTCACATCCTTTCTATGTTTTGAATAAAGTTTCTTAATTAATTATTTTACCATAAATTTTATATTATAGTGATAAGCCATCGTCTTTTTCTTTACTTTTTTAGTATTGTAAAACTCTTCAGCAGCTTCGTCCATTTCATTATTAAGATTACTAGTTGCTTTTTCAATTTTCTTTTTATTAAATAAATTGAATCCTTTAAATTTTTTTTCTTGCTCTGGTAAACTAAATCCCTCACGAGCATGATCTTCGGTAGATACACGAATAAAAATACCAGTAATTTTCTTATCATTATTCATATATTATCAACTCCTTTTACTAAAAAAGAAAATGTCAATTCCCTGATTAGGGAATAGTAGTATTTAGATAGTTTTTAAATAATCTTCAAGTTCAGATAACTTTATCTTATTAGATAAGTTTTCAATAAATATTTCATTAGAATAGTTGAAAGCAAGAAATGTAGTATTATTAATTATTATTCTATATGGTTCAATATAAGTTAAATTAGTCTTATCAATTTTTCTAATACTACCATTTATAATAGTTGGTTTATTTTTAGTAAAATCACAAATAAACTCAATTTTCTTTCTTAACGATTCTTCTAATGATAGTTCTTCCTTAATAATATTTACCATATTTCCATCCTTTCTTTATAAAGTAGGCTAGTCTTTGTATTCTTCCAAGCTGACAAGTGGGAGTTTGAAACACAAAAAAACTAACCCAAATTGGATTAGTTGTATATCTAAACTCGAAAAGTTCGAGTTTCATATCAATCTGGAGCGGGTGTCGTAGGTATCTACAACTTTTTTTCAATATACGAATAGATACACAAATATCAATCATTTAATAAAATATACCATAAAACTATATGAATTTCAATAAATTCCTTTAAAAATCAACAAAAAAGTGATATAATAGTTACTGTTCACAGCTAAATAATTAATACAACGCAAAAAAGTGATTAAGATTATAGCATCTTAGTCATTTTCTTTATTAAAAATTTCTTCTACCGTGTATGGATTATCTTCCATTAGTCTAATTAATGCATCAGTTGGATTTATATTATTTCTGTAACACGTTTCTATATACGTTTTTATATCTGCATAATATGTAGCAGTTTTTTCATTTTGAAACTGTCCAGATATTTTCATTTTTGATTTTATTCCTCTTAATCCTCTTTCACTCAAATTATCATCTGACGGTAATGAAAAATCATACATCCATATAAAATAATTATCTTTATACTCTAATATTCTATTTATTAATGCTCGTTCTTCTTTATCATAATGTGTTTTATTTTTTGTTAAATTTTCTTCTATTGCATTATATAGAATATCTTCATATTGACTATCAAAGTCATTGATATATTCAATATCAAAACTCAAAGCATTCGGATTATTAGAAATACATTCATTTTTGTCATGAATTGCTTTTTGGACTAATAATTTAAATTTATCACACCATTCATGACATGTATTACTCTTACATTTTTCCAAATCACGAATTAAATGAATATTACATTCTATATTTTGATATGAATACTTATAGTTAATTATATTATGATCATGCATAACAACGACTTTTTTTGATAATGTATTAAGGATTCCATCTTTTATTATTCCGTCTTCACTTTTATGGTTATGTGCTGTATAATATGCTATTTTTTCATTTCCATAAAATCTTAAGCAAGCTCGCTTTGTATTAATCATAATAACTGTATCATCCCAATATAAAAGATTAAGAGTCAATATTTTTTTATATAAATCTTCTTTAAAATTTGTTAGTTTTTTTGATGCTTTCTTTTGAATTTTAGCAATATATCCTTCACTCATATCAATTTCTCCATGTGAGAATCCACGAATAATATGTCTTATTTTATTCATTGATACATTTCCTTCGTTTGCTAACGATAAAGCAACAGCTTGGATTTCACTTCCATATTGATTATCCTCTTTTAAACGATTTGGAATATTTTGATGTATTTCTTTTTTGCAACAATTGCATTTATAAGTTATAAAATGGTTTCTTCTTTTAATTGGAACAAAACGATAACTAAGTTCATCTTTACATATTTCTCCAACTTCAGTTAATTCACCACCACAACTTGGACAACTTTCTAATTCAAAATTAACATTATCATTTATTTCATCATCTGAAAATTTTTCTAATTTATATTTAGCATGGCCTAACTGCCCGCCAATTACTTTATTAGATTTAGTTCTAGTATTTGGAATTATCTTTTTCTTGTTAATTGGAGTTTGACTAGTAGGAATACCAGCATTATTCCCATCAATATTTAATAATGCTTTTAATCTAGCAATTTCTTTATCTTTTTCAGCAATTTCGCTATCTTTTTTATCAATTATTTTTTGATATTTTTCCTTAGTAGATGTTTCAATATTTTCTATTTTAATATTTAACTGTCTTTCTTTAGTATTATATCTTGATTGCAACAATTGATATTCATATTTTAATTGTTTATATTCTTCACTTTTTTTATCATATTGTTCTAACAATTTTTGATAATCTTTTTCTAAAAAATTTTGATAATTAGTACGCATAAAATCACTACCTTTGATGATGTAAGTATTACACAAAGAACCTTATAAATCAACACTTTTTAAGCAATTTTTTCATTCTGTTGATAACGACAAAAAACAAGCAAAATTTATACCATATAAAATAAGGATATTTTATTTTGCTTGTTGATAAACACATTATTTTAATGTCAATTAAGTGTCAAGTTTCAACAGGTATTTTATCTACGGCTGTGAACAGTAACTAACTTTTATTGATAATTTGAAAATATATGAAATTAATCTAGCAAAGTATAAGGAATTTTGCTATAATAATGACATAGATAAAAGTATTATTGCAATGATTGATATGAGTTATGAAGAATTATTGAAAGTTAAAGGTGATAAACTTATGGAAAGATTAAAAGAAGAAGCTATTAAACTAAATGATGATGATGATTTTGTTAAATTAATGTCTGATGAAGATGAAGAAAGATTACTTAAGAATTCTTATATTCAAGATGGATATGAAAAAGGTATTGAGCAAGGGATTAAACAAAACACCTTCTTCTATGCCTTTTTCATAGCCATCTTGAATATAAGAATTCTTAAGTAATCTCTCTTCATCTTCATAGGACATTAATTTAATAAAATCATCATCATCATTTAGTTTAATATCTTCATCT
>JAQXHG010000037.1 GCA_029007115.1 bacterium
GATAAAGTGTAAAATTTGTATAAAGTACTTGCTTTTCTTTTTTAAATAATATACAATGTATTTAGAAAGTATTTTCTAGAAGGAGTTGATAGACATGAAGATTACTTCAGTAACTGTTCGTAAAATCGAAAAGGAAAATTCGAGAATGAAAGGAATTGCATCAGTACTTATAGATGATTGTTTCGCTGTACATGACATCAGAATTATTGATGGCGATAATGGATTATTTATTGCTATGCCTAGTCGTAAAACACCAGTAGGTGAATATAAAGATATAGCTCATCCAATTAACCAAGAAGTAAGAACTATGTTTGAAAAAGAAATACTTGATGCATATAACAAATCAGACGAAGTTAAAGAAAACGAGGAATAATAAAAAATATATATAGACTAATAATAATAGGTTTATAAATTGTTTTTAATATAGAATTGTATTTCAATATAAACAATTCTTTTTTTATATAGTCTTTTTTTTTAAATATTTCATATTTTTAATTAGGAGGACATATGGAAAATAAATCAGATGATTCATATAATCATATAATTAATATTACAGATAGGAAAGCAATTTCATTATCAGGAATAAAAAAAATAAACAATTTTGATGATACAGAATTTTTTGTTGATACAATAATGGGTCAATTAATAATTAAAGGAGAAAATTTAGAATTATTAAAAATGGATACTTTTCAGGGAAATTTAACTATTAAGGGAAAAATAATGTTAATAAATTATTTAGAAGATAGCAAAAAATTTAAAGCAGATAATATAATGGCAAGGTTATTTAAATGATTAGTCTCAAAGAACAAATAATATCATTTGTTTTTTCATTTGTATATGGATTAATAGTTTATTTTCTTTATAAAAAGATTTATAAATATTTATATTATTCAAAAAAAATATATTGTATATTAAATTCATTTTTATTTATTATTGATTTAGTACTAGTATATTTTAAGATGTTCTATATTATTTGTGATGGATATATAAGTATATATTTTATATTGATTACATTTATTGTTTTTCTATTTTTAAATAAAAAGTATAATTAATTTTTTACATTATTTAATGTAAATATTTGTCGTTTTGCTTGTTAATAGGTATTAATAAGCATATAATTATAATATGGGAATATGAGGGTTGTGAATAATATGAATAAAATAGGACAAAAAACTAAATTTAGAGTGACTTTTCTATTACTTGGTTTTATAATATCAAGTGTGTTTTTTGTGTCTCAGTTTTTTTCTTATATTACTCAAATTATGAAAACAAAACAAGAAATATATGACTTAGAAGTGGCATATAATGATAAACTTCATGAAGAAGAAGTATTAAATGATGAAATAAGTAAATTGGAAGATCCTGAGTATTTAGCAAAATATGCTCGCGAAAAATATTTGTATTCTAAAAAAGATGAAATTATTATAAAAATAGAAGAGTAACAAGAAAGGCTTGATATGGAAGAAGTATATGATTTTATTAGAACTAAAATTGGTTTAATGCCTAATGATACAGTGGTAATTGGTGTATCTGGTGGACCTGATTCAATGGCTCTTTTACATATTATGAAAGAATTTAAGAAGACATTAGGACTAAGAATAGTGTGTGCACATGTAAATCATAATGTAAGAATTGAAAGTGAGCAAGAAAGAATAGATTTAGAAAACTATTGTAAAATAAACAATATTATTTTTGAATATATTAAGATAGATAAATGGTCTATGGATAATTTTCATAATGAAGCAAGAACAATCAGATATAACTTTTTTGAAGAATTGATTGAGAATTATGGAGCAAAATTTTTGATGACAGCTCATCATGGTGATGATTTAATTGAGACTATATTAATGAGAATAGTAAGAGGTTCTACATTAAAGGGGTATAGTGGTTTTAGTAGAATTGTTAATAAAAACAATTATAAAATAGTAAGACCACTATTAACGCTAACTAAAGATGAAATATTAGATTTTGTTACAAAAAATAATATTAAATTTGCAATAGATAGTTCAAATAATGAAGATCACTATACTAGAAATAGATATAGACATGTTGTTTTACCATTTTTAAAAAATGAAGAAACTAATGTTCATAAGAAGTTTTTAAAATTTAGTGAAACATTATTAGAAAGTAGTAATTATATTGATATAGAAACTGATAAAGTTATAAATAAAGTATTTCAAAATGGTCAATTAAATTTGAATAAGTTTTTAGAATTAAATCATGTTATTCAAACTAAAATAATATATAATATTTTAGAAAAAATATATGGTGATGATTTATTAATTATTGGTGATGTACATGTAGAATTAATATTTAATTTAATTAAATCTAAAAAATCAAATAGTTGTGTATATCTTC
This sequence comes from bacterium, assembly GCA_029007115.1. Taxonomy (GTDB): domain Bacteria; phylum Bacillota_I; class Bacilli_A; order RF39; family UBA660; genus CAG-1000. The sequence continues at coordinate 2,359 of JAQXHG010000037.1, forward strand.
CAAATGGTGTAGTGGTAATAAAGTCTTATGATGAAATTAGTTTTGATTATATTGATAATGAATATGAAGATTATTGTTATAAAATTGATAATTTAGTAAATCTACCTAATGGTAAAATAATTGAAGTAGTATCTTCAAGTAATGATACTACTAATAATACAATTAGATTAAATAGTAAAGATATAAAATTACCTTTATATGTGAGAAATAGACATAATGGTGATAAAATAGTAGTTAAGGGTTTAAATGGTTCTAAGAAAATTAATGATATATTTATTGATGAAAAAATAAAAAAATCACTAAGAGATATATGGCCAATAGTGTTAGATAATGAAGGCAATATTGTATGGCTACCAGGTCTAAAAAAATCTAACCTTGACAAGGAAATAACAGAAGAGTATGATATTATATTGAGATATTATTAGAGAAAGGAAAACGCAATGAATATTAAAAAAACAAAAAATAGTATGAATTTTATGCCATATATATTATTGGCAATGGTAGTAATAGGATCTTATTTATTTTTAAATACTATGGGCACTAAAATAAATGAGTTAAACTATACAGAATTAACGACTAAAATAAATGAAGGAAAGGTTACTGAAATATCAGTCACACCAAAAAGTGCATCAGGAGTATACATCATTACTGGTAAACTAGAAGGTTATGGAAAAGGAGAAACATTTAGTGTAACTGTTCCATATACTGACACAGTTATATCTTCCTTATATGAAGCAGCTGACAATAAAAATTTAACAATAAAAACAAATACTAATCCAGAAAATAGTACTTGGTTGAATATATTAATTAATGTTGTTCCAATTGTTATTTTTGGTATATTAATATATGTTTTATTTATTAAATTAGGTAATAATGGTAAGAGTTCTTTTGATTTTGGAAAAAGTAGAGCTAAATTAGCAGAAGAAGGAGGAACTAAATCATTTAAAGATGTTGCTGGATTAAAAGAAGAAAAGGAAGAAGTTCAAGAATTAATTGATTTTCTTAAAAATCCAAAGAAATTTACTAAAATGGGAGCTAGAATTCCAAAAGGAGTTTTATTAGTTGGTCCTCCTGGTACAGGTAAAACATTATTAGCTAAAGCTGTCGCAGGTGAAGCAAAAGTACCATTCTTTTATATTAGTGGTTCTGATTTTGTAGAATTATTTGTAGGTGTTGGTGCTAGTCGTGTAAGAGATATGTTTAAACAAGCAAAGCAAACCGCACCATGCTTAATATTTATAGATGAAATAGATGCTGTTGGTCGTCAAAGAGGTACAGGACTTGGTGGTGGTCATGATGAAAGAGAACAAACATTAAACCAATTATTACCTGAAATGGATGGTTTTGGAGAAAACGAGGGAATTATCATTATGGCTGCAACAAATAGACCTGATGTATTAGATCCTGCTTTATTAAGACCAGGAAGATTTGATAGACAAGTTACTGTAAGTAGACCTGATGTCAAAGAAAGAGAAGAAATACTAAAAGTTCATGCTAAAAATAAAATATTAGCAAGTTCTGTTAAATTAAAACATATTGCTGAAAGAACACCTGGTTATTCAGGAGCTGATTTAGAAAATTTATTAAATGAAGCAGCTTTATTAGCCGTTAGACGTAATAAGAATGAAATAACTATGGATGAGATAGATGAAGCAAGTGATAGAGTATTAATGGGTCCTGCGAAAACTAGCAGAAAAGTTACAGACTATGAAAAAGAAATAGTAGCATATCATGAAGCAGGACATGCCGTATCTGGTATAGTACTTCCAAATGGAGAAGAAGTTCATAAAATAACAATTATTCCTCGTGGAATGGCCGGTGGATATACACAAATGTTACCAAAAGAGGAAAGAACATTAGTTTATACTAAAAAAGAACTAGAAGAACAAATTATAACATTATTATCTGGTCGTGCAAGCGAAGAAACATATATGAGTGAAATATCAACTGGAGCTAGTGATGACTTAAAAAGAGCAACTAAAATTGCTAGAAGTATGGTTACTGAGTATGGTATGAGTTCACTTGGTCCAATGCAATTTGAACATAGAAATGAAAGTGTATTTTTAGGAAGAGACTACAATCAATCTAAAAATTTCTCAGATCAAGTTGCACTACAAATAGATCAAGAAGTTAAAAAAATAATAGATGAATGTTATAGCCAAGCTAAAAAAATAGTTACTAAAGAGAAAAAACTTATTAAAGTACTTGCTGATACACTAATTACAAAGGAAACTTTAACAAAAGAAGAAATTGAAGAAATAGTTGAAGCAAATAGTAATTATACTTTTGATAAGGAAGAAAATGAAATAAAGGATGAAAAAACGCCTAAAAAAGAAAAAAATAATGAAGATGAAGAATAAGTCTTAATTTGATTATTATATACCCATATATTAATAAGTATGGGTATTTTTTTATAATAATAAAAAATTTTTACACAAATATATGCACAATTATAATTAATATTATCTATATAATTATAATTGTGCTATAATACACATGAAAAGAGGTGCAGTATGATTTTATTTATTGATACTCATGCAGATTTAATTACAATCGCATTAAAAAATAATAATAATTTATATATTAAAACTCAGGAAAGTGAATATAGTCATTCAATATATACTATGCCTATGATAGAAAGCATATTTAAAGATAATAATTTGGATGTTCATGATTTAAATAAGATAATAGTAGTTAATGGTCCTGGAAGTTTCACTGGTATTAGAATTGGATTATCTATTGCTAAAACATTAGCATATGCTCTTAAAATAGATATTAATACTATATCTAGTTTAACAGCATATTTAATCAGTAGTGATATAAATGGAAATAAAAAGGCAGTTATTGAAGATAATAAAGGCTTTTATATTAGTGTATTTGATGAGAATAATAATCCTGTTACTGATGAATTTTATAGTGATGAGGATACTTTAGAATATCCACTTGTAGATAAAAAAATAGATGTTAATAGAGTAATAGACTATTGTAGTAACATGAAAAGTGAAAATCCGCATCATATAAAAGCTAATTATATAAAGAAAATTGAGGTGGAAAAATAATGATTCAAAAGGAAATAATAAGCGATACAGATAGCGTGTATAACTATATGCAAGGAGAAACTATTCTTGGATATTTAGAAATAAGATTAGTAGATGGTGTAATAGATATCATGAATTTATATGTAAGTGAAGATGAAAGAAAAAAAGGAATAGCAACTTCACTTATGAACGAAATGATTGAAAAAGAAGACTATAATAGAATAATGCTTGAAGTAAATGAAAATAATAATGAAGCAATTAGATTATATACTAAACTTGGATTTAAAGAGATAAGCTTAAGAGAACGCTATTATAATGAAGATACAGCAATAATAATGGAGAAGGTGAAGTAATGAAAGATGTATATATTTTAGCAGTTGAATCTTCATGTGATGAAACTAGCGTTAGCATAATAAAAAATGGTTTTGAAGATGTTGCTACTATAATTAATTCTCAAATAGATGTTCATACTAAATATGGTGGAGTTGTTCCAGAAGTAGCTAGTAGGCTTCACCTTGAGAATATTACTATGGTAATTGATGAGTGTCTAAACAAAGCAAATATGAAATTAGAAGATATAGATGCATTTGCTTGTACTTATGCTCCAGGATTACTTGGAAGTTTACTTGTAGGCGTTGAAGCAACTAAAGCATTAGCTTTTGTATATAACAAACCTTTTATTGCAACTAATCATATGATGGGACATATATATGCTAACATGATTGGTAATAAATTAGAGTATCCATTGCTTTCTTTAATTGTATCTGGTGGACACACTGATTTAATTTTAATGAAAAGTGAAAATGAATTTAAATATTTAGGCCAAACATTAGATGATGCAATTGGGGAAGCTTATGATAAAGTTGCAAGAATATTAAATTTACCATATCCCGGTGGACCAAATGTAGAAAAATATGCTTTAGAGGGACAACCTACATATAAAATGCCACAAATACTTAACGATGAATCTTTTAATTTTAGTTTTAGTGGAATTAAAAGTCATGTTAATAATTTAGTTCACAATGAAAAACAAAGAGGAAATGAAATAAGACAATATGATATTGCCAGGTCTTTTCAAGATTGTGTAACATCACATTTAGTTGATAAAACTAAAAAAGCACTTCTTAAATATAATTTAAAAACATTTTTAATTAGTGGTGGAGTTGCAGCTAATAATCATATTAGAGAGTCTTTAAAAGAAATGTGTGATAGTATTGGAGTAACTATGCATATGCCACCTAAAAAATATTGTACTGATAATGCTGCGATGATAGGAGCAGCTGCATATGTACTTTATAAAAATAAGCAATTTGCTCCACTATCAACAAATGCTCAAAGTCATGTTAATTTATAATAAAAAATTATGATATTAACTCATAATTTTTTTTATAGCATATCTTCATCAAATCCATATTTATCTTTTATTATATAATTTGGTTCACTTCTATTAATATTTATTATAACATTTCGATTTAAAATTGCTGTACAAGCTAAATTAACGCCACTTAATAATAATAGCAAGAAAATTAATATTATTGTAAAAGTAATCTTAGTAGAGATAATCGTAGTTATTAGAAAAATAAAAGAAACTATAATTAATGATATACCAAGCAACATACAAATCAATATTGATTTTAAATTATTAGGTATTTCTATTTCATATTTATTTACAGCATTAGTTTTAATTTTTTCATAATATACATTAAATCCTAATTTATCAAAAGTGTCATTACAAATAATATTTTCTTTTGAAAAATTTATTATAGCTTTAATCATTTTTTTATTAAATATTCTACAGTTAGTTTTATCATTAATGATATCAGCTTTTAATAATTTTTTTAAAATATTAGTCCATATCTTTTGAAGAATATTAGGCTCTTTCATTTTTTTACATAAACAAATACTATCGTAGCCTTCTTCATTAATACACATTATTAATTTTTTTATATAATTTGTTGAATATGTAAAGTCATATACGCAAGCATAATCACCTTGTGAATAATTTAGTGCGGCAACAATTGCATTATTATCATTGTATTTTTTAGATAATGATATTACCTTAATGTTATCTTCATCTTTCATTTGTATTTTTTTTAATTCTTCAAATGTATTATCAGTAGACCCATTATCAACCAATATAATTTTATATTTTAAACCTTTTAATTCAATTAATAGTTTTTCATAACAAGAATTTATGTTATTTTCTTTATTGTGTGCGAGTATAATTATATCTGTTTTCATTTGATCTCCTAGTATCCAAAAGTACCATTTAAACTATCATCATTATCAATTAGTTCTTGTACCATTATTGTTCTATATTTATCCTTAGTATCTCTAAATACCATTTTAGTAATTCCACTATTAATTATTGCTCTTTTACACATTGCACATGGCATAGAGTTTTTTACATATTCATTTGTTTTAGCATCAACGCCTACTTCGTATAAAGTAGCTCCAATCATATCTTTCCTTGATGCTGATATGATTGCATTTTGTTCGGCGTGTACACTTCTACAAAGCTCATATCTTTCTCCTCTTGGAACATTTAGTTCTTCTCTAATACATTTTCCAAGATCAATACAATTTTTTCTACCTCTTGGAGCACCATTATATCCAGTTGATATTATTTCATCATCCTTAACTATAACTGCTCCCCATTTTCTTCTAATACATGTAGATCTTTCTAATGCTGCTTCTGCTATATCTAAATAATAATTATCTTTATCTACTCTTATCATACTTCATAACCTCTATTTTTTTAATTTTATCATAATATATTAAATAATAAAACATTTTTGTCATTAAAAAAGTATTTAAGTAATAGAATTTTATATGAATACTAATAAGATAAATGGTTTAAATGAAGAAGAAGTTATTAAAAATAGAAAAGCTTTTGGTGATAATAAACTAACTAATAAAAAAAAAGTAACTATTTTTAGTTTGATATTAGAATCATTAAATGATCCGATTGTTAAAATATTATTAATTGCTCTTGCAGTTAAAGTATTGCTTATATTTAATAAAAATGATTTATTTGAGACTCTAGGTATTGCAATAGCGGTATTTTTAGCATCTTTTATATCAGTTATATCAGAGTATGGTAGTGAAAAGGCATTTGAGAAATTAAATGAAGAAAACAATATGATAGATGTAAAAGTAATAAGAAATAATAAAAGAAAAATAATTAGCATTGATGATGTTGTAGTAGGAGATATTGTATTAATAGAAAGTGGAGATAAAATACCAGCTGATGGAATAATAGTTGATGGTGAATTATATGTAGATGAGAGTAGTTTAACAGGAGAGTCAAAAGAAAAATATAAATCATTTAATGATATTGTATATAGAGGAAGCGTAGTTACTTCTAAGCATGCAATTATTAAAATAAATAATGTAGGAGATAAAACTTTTTATGGTAAAGTAGCATCAGAAATACAAGAAGAAAAAACTGAAAGTCCACTTAAATTAAGACTTAGAAATTTAGCAAAAATAATAAGTATATTTGGTTATATTTCAGCAATATTGGTATTTATTTCTTACATATTGAATGCAGTTATAATACCTAATGATTATAGCAATATTTTATCTCATATATTATATGCACTAACTCTTAGTGTAGCAGTAGTAGTAATGGCAGTGCCAGAGGGGTTACCAATGATGATTACACTAGTATTATCATCTAATATGAAAAGACTTTTAAAAAGAAATGTATTAGTAAGAAAATTAGTTGGTATAGAAACATCAGGTTCATTAAATATACTATTTACAGATAAAACAGGTACTCTTACCGAAGGCAAATTAAAAGTAATAGATTTTTTAGATGCATCATTAAATAAAGTTAATGATTTAAACGATATATATTATCAGTCATTAGTTTATAATAATGATTCTTTTTATATTAATAATGAAGTAACAGGTAGTAATACAACAGATAGAGCTATTTTAGAATATTGTAAAACCGATAGTAAAGATAAATATAAAATACTTAGAAAAGAAGAATTTAGTAGTGAGATTAAATATTCCAGTGTAACCACTAATTATAATAATAAGACTACTTTTTATAAAGGTGCATATGAACTCATAGTTGATAAGTGCAGTATGTATTTAAATTCTAATATGGAGGAAAAAGTATTACTTGAAAAAGAAAAAATTTTAGAATTTATAAAATCTAGAACATCTAATGGTCAAAGAGTTATTGCCCTTGCATATTCAAACAGTAATAAGTTTGATAAATTAGTTTTAACTGGATTTATATTTTTAAAGGATAACATCAGAAAAGAAGCATATGATGCGATTAACGATATAAAATCTTCTGGTATTAATGTTGTTATGATTACTGGTGATGCGAAAGATACTGCATGTAGTATTGCTAGAGAACTTAAAATAATAGATAATGAAAATGATATTGTTATTACTAGTGAAGAATTTAATAAAATGAGTGATAATGATGTATTAAGAAAACTTAATAATATAAAAGTATTATGTAGAAGTCTTCCACAGGATAAAAATAGATTAGTTAAGTTAGCTCAAATGAAAGGATTAATTGTTGGTATGACGGGAGATGGAATAAATGATGCTCCTGCGCTTAGACATGCTGATGTAGGTTTTGCTATGGGAAGTGGTAGTGAAGTTGCAAAAGAAACTAGTGATATAATAATTTTAGATAATAATATTTCTTCTATTTCATGGGCTATATTATATGGAAGAACAATATTTAAAAATATAAGAAAATTTGTTACATTTCAATTGAGTGTAAATTTGTGTGCTGTTTTATTAAGTATAATAGGACCATTTATAGGAGTATTATCCCCAATAACTGTTATACAAGTATTATGGGTTAATATGGTAATGGATACATTCTCTGGTCTTGCGTTTTCATTTGAACCAGCATTAAAAGAATATATGAAAGAACCTCCAAAACCAAAAGATGAAAAGATAATAAATTCATATATGTTAAATCAAATAATTGTAGATGGTATCTATGGTACGTTTCTTTGTATTTTCTTTTTGAAATCAACTTTTACTAAATCTATATATAGTTTTGATTTAACTGATAAGTATTTACTTACTGCTTTTTTTGGATTATTTATATTCCTTGATATATTTTTAGCTTTTAATTCAAGAACCCATAGATTAAATATATTATCAAATTTATTAAAAAATAAAATATTTTTAATAATGTTTGCTTTTATTACAATAGTACAAATAATACTTATATATTATGGCGGTGAGTTATTTAGAACTACAGGTCTTACATTGATAGAATTTGAAATAATGATATTATTTGCTTTTTCTATAGTTATTGTAGATATAATAAGAAAAATTATATTGAAAAAAAAGAATATAGAAAGAAACTTTTAATATAATTAATTTTTATTATATTTTAATGCTCTTTTATATTCATCTCTCATTAGTATAAGTTCCATACTTCTTAAATTAAAATATTCTACTAATTTTTTAAATTGTTCAAAATCAAAATCAAAATCTTTATCTTTGAATATAAATTTGTGTGCTAAATATTGTTCATACAAATCAGGATATTTTCTAAGTGGGTCACAAGATTGTGTGTATGCATAAATTCCCATACCACTATGGTATAAAGGAGAAGTTGAGTATCTACTATCTAAATATAATTCACTTACTATATCTTTGATATATTGATAGTTTTCAATACCACATTCTTTTAATAAGTCACTTATATATTCACTATCTTGATATCTATAAATATATGGAATATTATTTTCACTACAATATTCACCAAATAAAGTATTGTATAATACCATAAATTCTCTTATAATCATATCGCCTTTAAAATTAATATTTTTGTAGTTTTCACTTTTTGATTTTTCTTTTTTATTCCAATATTGATTCTTTTTAATATCATTATATTCAAGTGCTCTAGATAGCATAAACAATTCTTCTAGTTGTCTTTTTAAGTCACTTTTATTGTTACTATTCATAATTTCTTCATTTTGTAAATATGATAGATTTCTACTAACGATAATAGTATTCTTTTTAATATAATAGTCTAATATCTCACCACTATCATTCATTACTACATATAGTGATATTGTATCTCTAGATTTACCCTTATCAAGTGATAGTGCATTTTCATATTCAGGGGGTAGTATTCTTGTATTACCATATCTATATATACATTTAAAGTTCTTTTTAGCATTAGTATCAATATCACTAAAAGGATCAATGTGTTTTCCTGCATCAGCAATATGTATACCTACTATATATTTATTTCCATCTTTTTTAATACTTAAACCATCATCTCTTAGTTTAGTGTTATCACCATCTATTGTAAATATTTTCTCATTTTTACCTCTTGTTTTAGGCTCTAATATAATTCCACTTTCAGATAGATTCTTTATTAAATCATATTTATCTAGTATTTCACTTGGTGATAAAGAAAATTTATTTCCATTTAAAAAAGATATTATTTCTTTTGCAAATCGATTATTTTCTAAGCCTACTAAATAATCTTTATATTTATCATGCTCTATATTAGGATTATCTAATATTCTAAGTAATGTTAAGTAATAATATATATTTTCATTATTATTATTTAAAGATGAAATGGCTTTTTTAAAAACAAAATCAAATAAATCTGTTTTTTCTATTGATATAATATTTTTATATTCATTTATAAATTTTTTAATAATATTAGGATTTTCATATTTATTTATTAATACTTTTATAAATTTAACAAAACCCTCTGTATACATTTGCTTATCTAATATTATACTTTCTAATATTTCTACACTATTAATAAGAGACGGACTATTATATTTATTTGCATAAGACATAATAGATAATTTAGCTTTTTTAATTCGCTCTTTATTAACGATTATTTCTTTTTCAGTAAATGTTCTATTATTACATAGTATATAAATCATATTAATAGATTTAGTAATACATTCATCTACATACTCATCATCACCATGCGATAATTTATATATGTAATCATTTAATATATCAAATGATACTTTAATAATTTTATTAATTGTAATATTTTTATGTTCATTAAGCTTTCCAAAAAGTTTATCTACACTTTTTGAATCAATTTTATCATATAATATAAATCTTTTAATTACTGCTTTAATGTCCATAATAATCTCCATAAATATGTTATCATATTATAATTTAATTTTACAAGTAAATATGATATAATTTTTACAAAGGAGCAGTTATGTATAAATATAAAAAAAATATTATAAGAATTTTAACTTGTATTTATGTAATTTTATCTATAATAGAATTTATTAAATATTTTTTCGTGAATAGTAACTTGTTTGGATTAATATATTTAATTATAAATATATTTATTATATTTTTATTAGTAACAGTAGCTTATAATTATAATAGATACTATTCAATACCTAGAATTAGTAAGTTAATAATGGCAATAGTGTTAGGTATATTTAGTAGTTATATTTTAAAGGATATTACAATTAATAATATGAATTATACTGATGCTTCTATTATATATAATAATAAAATTTTTATAACAAAAAATATATTAAAAGTGATAGTATATTTTTTACTAACTATATTTACAATATTTGAATTTAAATTAGATAAATTAATTAAAAATATAACTGTTGATAACAAATCTACTAATAAAAATACTAAACGAAAAAAATCAAATATAGACAAGATAAAAATAAAATGATATAATATGAAAAAATTTTAAGTATTTGGGGGAAAAATGAAAATTATTGTTATTGGAAATCAAGAAGATTTAGACAGTATACGAAATATTGAGGATGATAGATTTTTATTGTTTTTTACAAAAAACATTAAATTTGAGGGAGAATTTGAACCTATTAATAAAGAAAATAGTGAGATAATTATATTTGGTAATAATTGTACTTTAGAAAACATTACGATAAATAAACCTAATACTAATGATATTGGTTTGTTTTCAAAAGTTAAAAGTATAAATGTTAGAGATTTAAAAATATTAAATTCACGTATTAAATCAGGTGAGGTTTGTGGTTCTTTAGTAGGAAGGGTAGATAGTTCAATTAAGGCAAATAATGTTACTGTTTATGCTAATATTGATTCTGATAGTATCATTGGTGGAATTGCAGGTTCTACAAGAACAGCGAATATTTCAAATTGTAGTATTAGTGGTAATTTTTCAGCGAGAGGTATAATAGGGGGGTTAATTGGTATATGTAATTCTTTTGAAGGGAATAAAAATAACATACATTCATTCTCTTTTAATACTGATCCAAACTATACCACATGTACTATACATTTAGATGTAGGTTATTTAAGTGAAAGAGAAGAAAAAAATCTAACAATGAAATTAATACCTTTAATGAAAGATACAACTTTATCGGAGTATTACATAAAGTAATACTCTCTTTTAATTGGCTATAAAATATTAGTATTTTATATAAAAGTATTGATTCTTTATAAAAATAATGTATAATAATATCTCGAAATATCAATTAAAATAATAGGTTAGTTGACAAAAGGCATGTTTTATGGTATAATATGCACAATTAACAAAAGGGGGAAAGGTTGTTATGAATGAAAGTTTATTATTAAATATGAGAAAGTTCAAAAATGAACTAAAAAATGAAAGATTAATTTTAGTTGAGCAATATAATCAAGCTACTACTGTTGCTGAGAAGAATGAGATTGTTGATAGAGTTGAAGTACTAGATGCTATTTTTAGGGAAGTGGTTGCTGCTATTGCATCTAAAGATGAAAAAAAATTAGAAGAATTAGCTTTAAAATATGAAGTAAAATATGATAAAGAGGAAAAAGAAACTAATTCTAAATTACCAAAAGAAAAAGTAAATGATAAAAAATCATTTTTTAAAGAATTACCAATATGTTTACTAGCTGGTATTGCAGGTGGATTACTTGGACATTGCGCTTATGACTTATTAAATGCTAATACGGCTATTGAAGAAGATATGGATGAAGATTTAACTTCTGATAAAAAAGTTAATAAGACTGAAAAACCATTTGAAGTATATGGAGAATTTAATGATTCTTCAAATGAAAAACAATGTGAAAATAGAGCAATTTGGTTTTATGATAGTTATGTTTCTCAAAATACTGGTGTTAATCAAATTAACACAAATGATCTTATGAATGTTGTTAGATTGACAAATGGAGAATTTAAGTTAGATGATAGTGGAAATATTACTTATAATGCTATGGATATAATAGATGCTGCAAATGATATTCATACTATTGCAAACTATGCATCATTTTCTCAAAATAAAAACAATTTAACATTTGTGCCTTATGCTCCATTATTTGAAGATGGTTCATTAGCTCAACAAGGTGCTACTATATTAGATAATGAATATAAAAAAGTAGTAGAAGCAATTAAAGCTGATGATGTAGAAGCATTTAAAGAAGCAGCAAAACAATGGGGTATCGCAGTTGTAAATATTTTTGAACATAATGATTTTACTGGAAAATATCCAAGTGTATTTCAAATGGAACCAGCTCAAGCATATCAACTATATCAAGTAATGTATGCTACATATGGAACAACGATTTTTGAATATGGACAATCAAGAAATGTAAATATTTGTATACCTTATTGTACTGATTATAATAGTTCAGAATTAGTAGAAACTCCATTATCTGAAATTATTTATCAATTAAATGAAGTTCCAACAGACTGGGTTGCTAAGAGAAGTGGTCATGAAAATGAATATGCAGAAAATAACTTATCATTACCAGAAGAGTTATATTTAGCGTCTAAGAATTATTATGATAGTAAATATGAGTTAGAAATTGGTAAAAGTAGAGTATTAAAATAATAATTAAAAGGGGGATAATAAAATGTATAGTAATAAAAGAAATGGTTTTAGTATTTTAGATATTTTTGTTAAAATTATATTCATTGCTTTATTTATATTTATTCTAATATGGTTATTTAAAAAGAATGTACCTAATATGACTGCATTTTATAGTAATGTGTTTAGAGAAAATATAAAGTATATGCAAGAAGCAGGTGAAAGTTATTTTACTGATGATAAAATGCCTCAAAATGTGGGGGATACAGTTAAAATCACTTTATCTGAAATGTTTGAAAAGAAATTAATACTACCATTTGTAGATGAAGATGGAAATTCTTGTAATCAATATGAATCTTATGTAAGTATTACTAAAGAAGTTGATGAAAGTTATTCTTTAAAAACTAATTTAGTATGTAATAAAGAGCAAGATTATACAATTAAAGTACTTGGATGTCATAACTATTGTAAGGATAATGATTGTTCTAAAACTTGTAGTATTGAAAAAATAACATCCTATCAATATAAAAAGTTAGCTACTTCAACTAAGACTGTATATAGTTGTCCAAGCGGTTATAAATTAAATGGTAAATATTGTTATAAAACAGTACTTTCTGATACAACATCAGCAAAAGTTACAACTGTTTCAACAACTAAAATAGAAGTACCTGCTAATGTACATACAGTAGAAGGAGAAAAAACACTTTTAAACACTATTAAAACTAGTGTTCGTGAATATGTAGATAGAATTGAAAAAACAACTCCAGGTCAAACTACTACAACACTTGTCCCATATACTTGTACAAAAGAGGAAACTACTAGACAATGTACAACAAGTTATACACAAAGTGCATATTCTTGTAATTGTACTACACATGTAGGTCCAACAGGAAAACCAAGTACTACTTGTAGTACATGTTATGAAACTGTACCAGTTGAAACTTGTAAGGATGTAACTTCTACACGTCAAGATACATGCTATAAGAGTGTGACATCTACAACTCCTGATGTAACTACTTATTCTTGTCCAGTAGATACAATTGCAGAAGGTTCTAAAGAAAACTTAAAATGTTATAAAGTTGTTAAAAAATATAGTTGTCCAGCAGAGGCAAATTTAAAAGTGGGAAGTGGAGCTAATCTTAAATGTTATAAAGTTAAAGAAGGATCAGTTACATATACTTGTCCTGATAGTACTTATACATTAAATGGAAATAAATGTTATAAATATATTAATGAAGAAAGTACACAATATACTTGTAAAGATGGTTATAAATTAGAAGGAACATTATGTAAGAAATATACTACTGAAAAAGTAAAAGCAAATTCTAAGAAAGTAACTACTAAATATTATAAATATCAATGGAGTACTAAGACTTCAATTTCAGGATGGACTAAGACTGGTAAAACTAAAACTATAGATGGAAAAGAGATTTGTAAATAAATCTCTCTTTTTTTTAAATTTTGTTGTATAATATTAAGTAGACTTTTAAATTGAGGTGAATTATGAAAAAAAATAAAAATATAATAATTATTATTAGTATCATATTTGGATTTGCATTATTTTTTGTATTGTCTTTTATGATATCTGGTAATACTAGTGAACCACTAAAGGAAAATGTAAATATTGATGAATGGTATAGTGAAACTCAAAAGGATGAATATGTCATTACTGTAATAGGTCAGACTACTTGCCCAAATTGTAAGGCTTATAAACCTATTATTTCAAGCTTATCTAATAAATATAAACTTAACTTATATTTCTTTGAAAGTGATATGTTAGAAGAAGACGAGTATAATAAATTAGTTAGTTCATATGAGGAATTTGACCATGAATATGTTCCATTTACTGCTATTACTAAAAATGGTAAAGTATTAACTACGACTGTTGGGAAAAAAGAGAAAGATGAACTACTTGAATTCTTAAAAGAATATGGAGTTATTAAAAACTAGTAATCTAGTTTTTTTTAATGTATAATTTAAGTAAGTAATAAGTATTACTTAGGAAAGCGAGGTATTAAAATCGTATATTATGAAAAAAATATTATCGTATTCAATAATTATTTGTTTTATATTAATATTTGTTAAATACAGATATAGTGATTATGACATTAAATATGAAATTGATAATTATAAAATAAGAACAAGTTATAGTGATAAAAGATTATATTATGAAATTACTGATGGTAAAAAGACGTATAATTTTGATGTATATATGAGAAGAAGTCTAAGTAAAAAAAGTATTACAAATATTAAAACTATTGAAGGAGATAATTTTAATTGTATATATCCTATAGTAAAAGATATAGAAACTTATCCTTTATGTTACATAGGAGATGAGTTTACTGATTATAATTTAATAAATTCAGAATTACTCGATTCATATAAAAGTGAAAGAATTAATATTGAAAAATCTGAAAAAGATTTTATTTATTATAATAATTTAGATAAGAGTGAATATATTGCTTTATGGAATTATAAAGGCTATATTGTAATGAATGGTAAGACTTATAATAATGTTGATTTATTTAAAAAAGATAAATATGATAATACTCTTTCTTATTTAATAAAAGATACCTTATATATAGCAGATTATGATCAAGAGCATGAATATAATAAACTAATAACTTTGAATTTAAAAACACTTAAAAAATCTGAAATTATCCTTAATAAAAAAATTGATTTTGATTCATATTTCGTAGGTAATATTAATAAAAAATTATACATATATGATAATAAAAATAGTATATTATATGAAATAGATATTAGAAATGGAAAAACTGAAATAAAAGGAAATAATGAAATTGGTTTTGTGAAATATAATAATGGTAAGTTTGTTGTATGTAGTAAATCCGAATATAAAATAAACAAAATAAAATATGATAAGAATGATTCAATTTACGAATATACTAATAATAATGGTTTATTTAAAACAATAAAAGAAAATAGTAAGTTAATACAGAAAATTACTAATGATGATGTGAAACTTATTAAAGAAAATAATAATAAAATATATTATTTAGATGAAGATAGTTTTTATATGTATACTCCTAATAATGGAAGTGAATTAATATTTTATAATTATGAATTATCTTTTAATAATGAAAATACAATATTTGTATATTTAAATAACTAAATTAAAAAAAATACATATAATACTTTAGGTGATTAAAGTGTTAGATTATGAAATCAAAAATAGTATAGAAAGTCCTTTTTATAGTATATATGAAATTAAAAAAGGAGATACATTATATAAAATATCTAAAGAATATAATGTAAATACTAAATTACTTGCTGAATTAAATGGTCTTGATTTAGATGATTATATTTATCCAGGTCAAGGTTTATTGGTTCCTAAAAAAGATGTAAGTTATTATATTACTAAAGATGGAGATACATTATATAATGTTAGTAAAATATTTGGTCTTGATCAGGAAGATTTAATAAAACAAAATAAAACAATATATTTGCTTCCTGAACAAATGATTTTTTATAAAAGAGATTAGAACATCTAGTCTTTTTTTTTTATAAATGATATAATTGTTATAATAGGAGTTGGTTAGATGATAATTAAAAAGCCTTATGCTTTTTTAATTAAGAATTTTAGAGTCATTCATGGACTTCTTTTTGCTATGCTTCTTTATTTGACTTTTAAATTATTTTCTATATATTCTTTTTTTAGTGAGTATGTATCTAACCATTATTATATAAACACGGGAACATTAGAAAGTGAATATTTTAATTTTATAATGTTTATAGTAGCAAGTTTAGTTATAATAGTATCCATTATAATATTTTATCTATTATCTTTAAAAAGAAAAGAAAATAAATCTTACATGATAATGGTAATATACAATGTATTAGTTATTATTTATTTTTTTGTAATGTTTAGAGTGTTTCAAGATTTAAACATAAATTCATTGGATACTGAAACTGTTAGATTTTATAGAGATATCTCAATGATTGCACTAATACCAGAGGCTATATTTATGTTAATTATGCTTAGTAGAACACTTGGATTTAATATAAAACAATTTGATTTTAAAAAAGATTTAGAAGAAATAAATATAGACAGTAGTGACAATGAGGAAATAGAACTATCTCTTGGTAATGACACATATAAATTTAAAAGATATATAAGAAAGCTATTTAGACTTGGTAAATATTTTGTATTAGAAAATAGATTATTTGTTATATGTGTTAGCTCAGCAATAGTTTTAATATTATGTGTTACAATATTTATGAATATAAATGTCTATGGTACGAATTATGATGAAAATACTCAAATAGTGGCTAATACGGTATGGTATAAAGTTAATTCAAGTTATTTAAGTACAACTGATATTAATAATAAAGTAATAAATAAAGGAAAAACTTATTTGATTGTAAAAGTTTTAGCTGAAAATAGATTATCAAAAACATATACATTATCAAGAGAAACCTTTAGATTGGAGTTTGATAACGAGTTATTATTTCCAATATTTACATTAAGCAATAGTTTTATTGATTTTGGTGAAGTATTTGTTCCAAGAGAACTAAAAGCTAAGGAAAATAAGGAATTTGTTGTAGTATTTGAATTAGATACAAAAAAAATATCATCTTCTTCATTTATATTTAAAATTAAAAATTATAATGAAAAGGCATTAGGAGATATACAAGCTCCTTATAAGGATATTATATTAAAACCAAAAAATATTAATGAAATACAAACAGAAGAAGAATATAATATACCAGCTTCTATAGATTTTAAAAAAACTATTTTAAATAATTCTAAATTAGAAATTAGTGAATATAGTACTAATGATACTTATAGTGAAATATATGAAAAGTGTAATAATGAAATATGCAAAAACATCAAGTATATAGTTACTCCAAATAATATTGGTAAAGGGGAATTAACCGTATTAAAATTAAATACTACTTTACATTTAGAGGATAATTTATATTTAAAAAAATTTATAAGTATTCCATCTGAATTTTTAGAAAAGTATGCTTATTTAGAATATAATTATTTAGGAACAAAATATATTTCTTATTTAGAAGCAATCCCGGTTAAATATAATAAAGATAAATATTCTTATTTACAAGTGACAAAAAATATAAAATATTCAGATAATATTAAATTAATTATATTAATTAGAGGAATAAAATACACAATTAACTTGAAATAAAGCATATAATTTGTTATAATTATATGCGTGTGGAGCCATAGCCAAGTGGTAAGGCACAGGTCTGCAACACCTTCATCGTCGGTTCAAATCCGACTGGCTCCTCCAATTAATGTAATGTCCATGTCCAATTTAATTTATAAAATTGGATTTTTTATTTATATATATATAAGTATAAATTTTAATGTATAAAAGATTATAATACATAAAAAATCATGACTAGCAATCATGATTTTTACATTTTTCAGAATTATATTCTATTTCTAAAGTTACATGTTCAATATCATTATCTTTTAATAACTTTTTAATATCATTTTTTAAAGCTATTATTTCTTCTTGCGTAATATCTTTATTAAGAGATACATGTGCAGTCATACAATTATTAATAGCATCAACTGACCATATATGTATATGATGAATATCTTTGACATTATTAAATTTATCTTTTATTGACTTTTTTAAATAATCAATATTAATATTTTTAGGAACTTTTTCCATAAATATATCAAATATTTCTTTTAAATTTTTATAAACATGTAATAGTATAAATAATGCAATAAGTATTGATAGTATTGGATCGATAATTAATAGACCAGTTATTTTTATAACTATACTTCCTATTAATACAGCTAACCATCCAAATACATCTTCAAGCATATGTAAATTAATTGCTTTTTCATTATGTTTAATACCTTTAGAAGTTTTATACGCGGCATAACCATTTATCATAACGCCAAATATTGCAAATATAATCATTGCATCATGATTAACTTCTTCTGGATGAAATAACCTAGGTATTGCATTTATTATTACAAATCCTGAACCAATTAATAGGACAACTGATGCAAGTAAAGCTCCCACTAATGAGTATCTTAAGTACCCATATGTATATGTTTCATCTGGATTCTTTTTACTTTTTCTTTCTAATAAATACGATATTCCAATTGAAAATGAATCTCCTAAATCGTGAATTGCATCTGAAAATATAGAAATGCTGTTTGTTAAGATTCCGCCGAAGAACTCAAGTATTGAAAATATTAAATTAAGAAAAAAAGCTGCTTTAATATTTTCTGATGCTTTATTTGCTAATTCCTTAATATGATCATGATTTTCTTTTTTATTTTTCTTTGCCATATTTACCTCCAGGTTAATTATATCATATATTTAATAGTATATTGAAAGAATTATATATTTTTGATAAAATTATTTATGGTGGTAAGTAATGAATATTTATGATTTATTGTTATTATGTAATATTAGAATTGAAGTAGCTTTATTAACTTTAGTAGGTATATGTATTGTTTTTTTAATAATTATTTTAACTATTATTAAAAAAAGGAAAGAAAAGTAGTATGAATAAAAAAGTAGTAGTACCTATATGGTGGTTTTTTTGGATTATATATTTAGAATTCATCTATAGAATATTTATAGTAGGTAATTTTTTTACAATGAATACTTTATCTGTAGTACTTTTTAGTTTTTTATGGATAATATTTTTTTCTTTGTTAACTACCTTATTTAAGGAAAGGGTAAATAGAATAATTACAATTTTACTATTATCATTTATTATTTTAATAACATTAGCACAAATTGTGTATTTTAATTTTTATAATTCAATATTTTCATTTTTTTCATTAACAACTGGTACTGGACAAGTAATGCAATTTTGGCAGATGATTATAGATGTTATACTTAGAATTTGGTATATATTTATTCTTATATTAGTTCCATATATATTATTTTTAATATTTAATAAAAAAATTGTATCATATAAAAGACTTAAATTATCAGGATATATTATAGCATTATTAATTGGAGTTATTTCTTTAGTAGGAACAACTATTTATATAAAAACGGATAATAAAGGAATTTATTCTTTAAATAGATTAATATATTCTACACATGCTCCAATGCTAACTATAGATAAAACAGGTTTATTTACTATGCAAGCAATAGATATATATAGATATTTATTTGGGTTTGATGAAAAATATATCTTTCCCGTTGAAAAAGAAGATACTGAAAAAGAAGATACCGAAAAAGAAGATGTTGAAGAAGAAATTAAAAAAATAGAATATAACAAATATGATATAGATTTTGATTTACTAATAAGTAATGAAAAAAATGCTAAAGTAAAAAAAATACATGAGTATATGAAAAATGTAGAGCCTACTCAAAAAAATGAATATACTGGTATGTTTAAAAATAAAAATTTAATATTTATTACAGCAGAAGCTTTTGATTCTATTGCTATTGATGAAAATATTACTCCAACATTATATAAAATGGCAACTGAAGGAGTTAAGTTTGATAATTATTATCAACCATTATATCCTGTATCTACTTCAGATGGTGAATATTTAAATGTTATGTCATTAATTCCAAAAGAAGGAGTTTGGAGTTTTGCAAAAACAGGATCATTAGATATGAGATTTGCGATTGGAAATATGTTTAAAAATAACAATTATTTGACATTAGGTTATCATAATCATCATTATAAATATTATGATAGGCATAAATCTCATCCTAATATAGGCCTTAAATATATGGGATGTAAGAATGGTCTTGAAAAAATTATGAATTGTAATAGATGGCCAAATAGTGACAATGAAATGTTAAAAGCAACATTACCTAGTTATATAAATAGTACAAATCCTTTTATGGTCTACTATATGACAGTTAGCGGGCATTTGAATTATAACTTTTATGGTAATAATATGGCAAGTAGACACAAAAATGAAGTTAAAAATTTAAAATACAGTGATGCAGTAAAAGCATATTATGCTACTCAAATAGAGTTAGATCTTGCAATGCAATATTTAATAAACGAACTTACTGAAAAAGGTATATTAGAAGATACAGTTATAATAATTGCGCCTGACCATTATCCATATGGTTTAAGTACAAAAGAGTTAAATGAGGTTAGTTTAACTGATAGAAGTGATAAATTTGAAAAATTTCATACATCTTTATTAATGTATAACCCTAAATTAAATGGAATAAATATAAGTGATACAATAAGTGGATTAGATATACTTCCTACAATTTATAATTTATTTGGTATAGAATATGATTCTAGATTTTATATGGGTAAAGATATCTTTAGTGAGGATGAACATATAGTGATACTATCTGATAGAAGTTGGATTACTAGTAAAGGTAAATATAATAGTGTAACAAAAAAATTTACCAAGACTGTTGATGAAGATATTCCAGATGATTATATTGATAATATTAACTTGATAGTATCTTCAAAATTTTCAGTATCAGCATCTATATTGGATGTAAATTATTTTTCCAAGGTGAGTTTAAATGTTGGAAGTCCAAGTGTGTAATTTAGATGTTAATAGTATATTAACTAGTGGAGCTTGTTTTAGATATATTATTGAAGATGATAATAGTATTACTAATATATTAAAAGATAGAGTGATTAATATAAAACAAGATAAAGATATGTTATATATTAAATCTTCTAATTATGAAAACTTAAAAGAAGTAATATTTGATTATTTTGATTTAAATAGAGATTATGCTGCGATAAACAAAGAATTAGTTACTAATAATTGTAATTTAAAAGATATTATTAGTAGATGTAGTAATTATAGAATATTAAATCAAGATTCTTTTGAGATGTGTATTAGTTATATTATAAGTCAAAATAATAATGTTAAAAGGATAAGTAAAACAATTAATGATTTAAGTAAAAAATATGGAACAAAAGTTATATTTGAAAATAAAGAGTATTATTTATTTCCAAATTATGAACAAATAAAAAATATTACAAAAGATGAACTAAAGCTATTTGGTGTTGGTTTTAGAGATAAGTATATTAAAAATTTTATAGATTTTTATCCTAGTATGAAAGATTTAAACAATTTATCAACAAAAGAAGCTTTAGATGAACTTATGAAAGTAAAAGGAATAGGATTAAAAGTAGCTTCTTGTATATTATTATTTGGTTATAAAAGATTAGATGTTTTTCCAATTGATACATGGGTGAAACAATTTATATCTAATAATTATAATATAAAGAATAATCAAAAAGAAATAGAAAAGTTTGCTAAAGAAAATTTTGGAAAGTATTCAGGATTAGTTATACAGTATATGTTTCATAGTCAAAGGAATATTAAATGAGTTGTAATTTTAAATAATATATGCTATTATTTTTTATAAGAGGAATAAGTATGATAAAGAATAATATTTTTAATTCTATTACGGGTTTTAATTATTTAGTTTTTTTATCATTATTTTCCTTTTTTGTTATTAATATCATCTTATGATGATATTTTTTTATATAAAATTATTATGAAAGGAGTTGTAAATAAAAAAGAATATTTTGTTTAATAATTAAATATTTAAGGAGGAAAATATGAAAGAAATTATTTTGAATCATCCTATGATTACACATAAACTATCAATATTAAGAGATAAAAATACAGGTACAAAAAAATTTAAAGAATTAATTAGTGAAATATCAATGATTCTTTGTTATGAAGCAACAAAAGATGCTATTATGCACGATATAACTATAAATACACCATTAGAAAAATTAAAAACAAAATATATAGATGAAGATGATTATGCATTCGTACCTATTTTAAGAGCAGGGATGAGTATGGTAGATGGCATATTAAAAGTAATGCCTAATGCTAAAATAGGACATATAGGACTATATAGAAATGAAGAAACTTTAGAGCCAGTTGAATACTATTATAAGATGCCTAGCAATATAGAATCTAGAGAAGTATTTATTTTAGATCCAATGTTAGCAACTGGGGGAAGTGCATTAGCGACTATAAAAAAGCTAAAAAAAGATGGCGTTAAAAAAATAAAATTTTTATGTATTATAGCTTCTCCCGAAGGAATTGAAAACATTAAAAGAGAATTTGATGATGTTGAGATTTATTGCGCTAGCAAAGACAGATGTTTAAATGAGAAAGGTTATATATTGCCTGGATTAGGGGATGCAGGCGATAGAGTTTATGGAACTAAATAATGTAAAATATAACTAATTTATATTTATTACAATTAAATAGTGATATAATTAAAATATGGTAAGTAAAGTATTAAAAGAAAATTTGATTTATTTAATATTATTAATTTTGTTAATTATTAGTTTTGTATTGTTGTTTAACTCATCTTTATATAATAATATTGAATTAATAGATTATAAAGTGTTTGAAATTATAAGTAATATAGCTAATGACAATTTGACATTTGTATTTAAAATTATCACTTTTTTAGGAGATTTTTATATACCAATTATTATAATCGTGTGTTTATTTTTAATTTTTCAAAATAAATTATACACTTATCTACTATCATTTAGTTATTTGTTTACAGGTATGGTTACATTTATAATTAAATCTTTAATTTTAAGATCTAGGCCAACAATAGCACTTATTATGATTCCAAAGAGTTATAGTTTTCCAAGTGGGCATACTCTTACATCTTTCGTTTTTTACATCTTACTTTGTTATTTACTTACTATTAAGTCAGAAAAAAGAGTAAAAATTTTATTTTATTTATTAACACTTCTGTTAGTAATATTAATAAGTTTTTCAAGAGTTTATTTAGGTGTTCATTTCTTTTCAGATGTAATAGGTGGTTTAATTATTGGAATAATTACATTAGTTTTAATTATAAATATTATTAGAAAGAATTTTAAGGAGAAGTTATGAAAAGAGCATTAGTATTAGAAGGCGGAGGCGCTAAAGGAGCATATCAAGTTGGAGCAATTAAAGCGTTAACTCAAAAAAAAATTTATTTTGATGCTGCTGGAGGTACATCAATCGGAGCAATTAATGCAGCGTTTTATGTATGTAGAAAATTAAATTCTATGTATAAGTTATGGTGTAGTATTGATAGTGAAGACTTATTTGGAATAGATGTTGATATGTTAGATAATTTTCATGAAAAAGACTTTACTATAAAAGACATAAAAGAAGGATTCACTAGCGTAAAAAAAATAATTAAAAATTTAGGTATAGATACTACTAATATAAGAAAATTAATTAATAAACATTTTGATGAAAAATCATTTAGAAGAAGTAAAATAGATTATGGACTAAATACATTTAATTTAAGTGATTTTAAGCCAGTAGAAGTTTTTAAAAAAGATATACCAGAAGGAAAGCTTGGAGACTACATTTTATCTAGTGCATATTTACCATTTTTTAAATTAGAAAGAATAATAGACAATAAATTTTATTTAGATGGTGGAGTATATATGAATTGTCCTATTGATATGTTTATTAATGCTGGGTATGATGAAATATATGTAGTAAAAGCATGGAGAAGTAAATTGAAATATAAACAGAAAAAAGGAGTTAAAGTACATATTATTACTCCTAGAGAAGATTTAGGTTCTATTGTTAGATTTACCCCATCAGCTGCTAAATATAGAATGGCACTGGGCTATTATGATACATTAAAGTATTTATATAATTTAGATGGTAATAAGTATTATTTTAAAAAATATAGTGATGAATATTATACAAGACTATTTGATAAAAAAGTATATAAAAAAATAGAAAAAATGTACAATAAAAGTGTTTTTATAAAAAAAGATAAAGATTTTATTTTAAAAATAATAGAAAAAATATGCAAAGAAAATAATATAGAAAGATTTAGAATATATAATTTACCATATTTATTAACTAGATTAAAATACAAGATGGTAAAGAAAAAGAATGATAAATATTATTATTTTATAAAAAATATAAAAATTGAATTTGAATAGAATTCAATTTTTTGTTTAAAAAAACAATTTAGTATTGAAAAATCAATAATATATGGTAAAATATTATTACTGATGCAGGTATAGTTCAACGGTTAGAATGTGGCCTTGCCAAGGCTAAGATGCCGGTTCGATTCCGGTTACTTGCTCCATATGTAATTTAATCCTTGTAAATCAAGGATTTTTTTATTGCAGAAATGAGGAGAATCGAACCCATCTTCACTCTAACCTTGCACCGTTTTTAATTAATTATCTTTTATTTATTGTTTTGTTTGATTTATGTTAGAATTATTTTTAAAATAATTTCTAATATATTTTTTTATTTCATACATTGTATACCTTTCTCCATCTACAATGAATAAGTTATCGTTTTCATGATATATGCCATAATATAATACAATCAACTCTTTTTCTTTTTTACTAAATATTAATGTATGTGGTGTAATTCCATCTACACTAGCTTTATCAAATTCTACAATATAACCATAATAGTAAGAAAATTTTATCCCATTATGTTTAGCTATATTGTATAATTTTTCTTCTGTTTCTTTCTCAAATAACATTATCCTTGCAGACATCTTGCTAATATTATTCACCTCCTGAAGTTAATTTTTAACTTCACTCAAACAATACTGCATAATTTCAATAACGTCCAGAAAAAAAGATGATATTTATTTTTATATCATCCCTTATTTGAATTATATAAATTGTAAGGTATTATTTAGAAAATTCACTTAACCTTTTGTCTATTTCAATAACAGTAGCATTACATTTTTTTCTTTCTGGTCTATCGATAAAATCATGCCATTCTGATAAAAAATATTCTATATTATTAGCATTAACCTTATCATTAAATATTGCATTAGCTGTTTTAGAAAAATTCATTACTGATACTCCGCCTAAGGCTTTCGGATATGCATCTTCGGGTATAGTTGACATTTTATAAAATTCTAATGCCATTTCATCAGTAATTTTTCTTGGATTTTTAATAATTATTTTGTTACTTCTAAATACACCATAAGGTGTTGCACACCCTTTAACTGATACTACTTCTGCACCTTCGGGAATTTCAACATCATAAATTGTATCACCATTATGTAAATATCTTAAAATATTCTGTTCATTGCTAAAATTCAATCCTCCCATTTCTTCTGGTGTAGTTGCATTCGGGTTCCAAGAAGGCGCAAAATTTACTTCTCCTATTTTATATTGAAAATTATTATATCTTGATTTATTAGAAAACATTACTTTTAAATATTTCATTTTATACCTCCATTTTAACAATTTACTATTTATCAACTGTCTATAGTATATCACATTTTACTTTATCGTTGAAATTTTGTGCTATTTACTGTTGCTTCATACGCAAATAATGCATAAATGTTTGTTGACTGATTGAATTATTAATCGTTGATTAAATGAGATTTATTTTAAAATAATAAAAGTTCAATTTATAAACTGAATAATTCTTAAAAAAACGTCATCCTAAACAACTTTTAATTATTATCATATGTATATCTTCTAACAAGAACCAGACCGGAAATCTCTTTAGTTATTAGTTATAAGGTGTTCAGTAAGTTCTCCTCATTCGCTCCATAAGGAAATACGCTCGAACATTTCGAGTTTTTTTATTATAACTAACTTAATCTATACCAAAACTTGTACATACTAATTAATGATAAACTATTTGTTTTAATTATTTTATTAAGATATTTATTGAAAACTTATTAAATAAAACATATTGAATTAAAAGATTATTTAAAAAACTAAATCTTAAGATTTGAACTTAAATAATATAAAATTAACTATGCAAGAAATTAAAAATGTAAGTGTTTACAAAAAAAGAATTAATATGCTATAATACATAATTAACAAGGGAAGGCTTTTAAAAATGGCAAAATTAATAGATATTAAAGGTTATTGTAATACATCAAGTAAATATGAATTTAATGATGATAATATGTGGAAAGGACAATTATTATTAGAAGAAGATGGTTGGTTTGAAGGCATTGTAAATGATGTAGTAAGTCAATGTGCTGAAGATAAAATGATATTTGGTATTTACCATCCTGGTAAAATAATAGAGTTATTTAAAGTATCTTCAGATAATAAAAGTGATCCATTTATATTTAGAGAAACAATGGATGCTAAAAGTAATGATGGGCAATTCTCTACAATAGGAATTTTTGGGGAAGAATTATGTGGAGTATCACATATTATAATGCAAGATATCGATAATTTAAATCAAAATGATTATCTCAAAACATCACAAAGAAATATTGAGTTTGAAAAGGAAGAATTATTAAAAAAAATTCAAATCTTTAAGAAAAAGAATGTTTTTAAAAAACTATATGCTAATACTTTAGCAAGAAGAAAACAATTATCTAAAATTGTTTTAAGAGATTATGTGTATCTAACTTTTCCTAGTGCTCAAGCAGAAAGAATTATGTTAGAGCTACAATCTATTAATGATAAAGTTGAACAAGATAGTATTGATGGTGTAAAAAAACTTGTTAAATAAATATATATTATATAATAAAATATAAATGAAAATAAAGTATTACTGTTAATATGTTATTTTCAATTGGAGGATGTTATGAGTAAGTATGAAACACTTATTTTTGATTTGGATGATACGCTAATAGATAATAATCAATCTATTAAATATGCATTTACTATTATGATTGGTAAATTAGGATTAGAATATAGTGATGAATTATATTTAAAATGGAAAAAATTTGATACTTCATATTGGAATATTTGGGAAAGTGGTAAAATGTATATTCCTGAAACAATAAAAACTCTTGAAGATAAGATAACATATTTAAGAGCAAATAGGTTTATACTTTTTTTTAAAGATATACAATTAGATTTTGATACCGCTGTTAGTCTAAATGAACTATATTGTTGTATGCTAGGTGTTAATATACATGAGATAGAAAATGCAAATAGGCTGTTAAGTGATGTATATTCTAGTTATGAAATTTTAGTTGCGACTAATGGACCTAGAGAAGCTGCAATTAATAAATTAGAAAAGTCTAAATTAAATCCATATATCTCGGGACTAGTTTGTTCAGAAGATGTTGGTTTTTCAAAACCAATGCCGGAATTTTTTGATTATTTATATGATATTACAGAAAATAAAGATAAAACTAAGATGTTATTAATTGGAGATTCATTAACAACTGATATATTAGGTGGGATGAATAATGGAATTGATACTTGTTGGTTTAATCCTAATAATAGTTTTCTTCCAGATGAATATCATCCTACTATGACTATAAGTAACTTATTGCAATTAAAGAAAAAAATATAAGTAATTATGATACAAACCTCTTTTTTGAACTAAAAAATGAGGTTTTGTTTATTTATGATTATTTTTTGTAGAAATATTAAATAAAAATGATTGTCTTATTGATAAATTAAATATACACATGTTATAATTATTAGTGAAGATAGTAGTTAGGAGGGGACACAATGCTTGTAAGTAATAAGTGGATAGATTATGAATGTATTGATGCAGGTAATGGTGAAAAACTTGAAAGATGGGGAAATATAATTCTTAGAAGACCAGATCCATGGGCATTATGGACTCATGATAATACTAATGAGTGGAATTTATATCATGCAATTTATCATAGAAATGATAAAGGTGGAGGATATTGGGAAAATAAAAAGAGATTTAATGATTTTTGGACAATTAAATATAGAGAGTTAACTTTCAAAGTTAGTCCAACTGGTTTTAAACATACAGGTTTGTTT
Organism: bacterium; assembly: GCA_029007115.1. Taxonomy (GTDB): domain Bacteria; phylum Bacillota_I; class Bacilli_A; order RF39; family UBA660; genus CAG-1000. The sequence continues at coordinate 30,845 of JAQXHG010000037.1, forward strand.
CCAGAACAAGCTGCTAATTGGGATTTTATTATTGATAAAATTCAAAATGCAAATAGAGAAATTAAAGTATTAAATTTATTTGCTTATACAGGTGGTGCAACAATCGCAGCTTCCTATGCGGGTGCAAAAGAAGTAGTTCATGTAGATGCTTCATCTGGTATGAATGAGTGGGCAAAAGAAAATGCAAAATTATCAAATTTAGAAAAAAATAAAATTAGGTATATATGTGATGATTGTTTAAAATTTGTAGAAAGAGAAAAAAGAAGAGGAAATAAGTATGATGCAATTATCATGGATCCACCCACTTATGGTAGAGGACCAGCAAAAGAATTATGGAGGTTTGAAGATAGTCTAAATAAATTAATAGATTCATGTATTGATTTATTAAGTGATAAGCCACTATTTATACTTATTAGTTCTTATACTAAAGGAATAACGCCTGAAATACTAAAAAATATATTAATAACTAGTACTAGCAGTAAGTTAAACAAGGGTAAAATTACAACTGATGAATTAGGATTACCAATTACAATGTCTAAATTAGTACTTCCTTGTGGAGTATATGGAAGGTGGGAAAATGATGAAATTTAAAAATACAGTTAAGACTATTTTTATTACATATTTATGTCTTTTAGCAATATGTTTATATGTAATGTCATTTATTTCTTATACGAGAAAACCACTTTCATCTTTATCTGCATCTTTATCAAATCAAATTAATGAAAGTGAACCATTAGATTATAGAATATTAGATAAAAATGATTATACTAATTTATATTGTGGTGAAATAGAATATTTTTATGAAAAAAGAGGTGTTAATTATTATTTAACTTGTGGATCAAGTGATAATATATATATTGAATGGTCTAACGGTAAAATAACGACATTATTGTATGGATTAAAATATGATAATTTAGATATTGATTATTTAATTGAATATAAAGGATTAAATGTGAATAAAGATGTATAATAATATTAATATTTTATATGAAGATAATCATTTATTAGTAGTTGAAAAACCAATTAATATACCAGTTCAAGAAGATAGTAGCAAAGACGAGGATTTACTTACTATTTTAAAAAAATATATTAAGGAAAAGTATAACAAACCTGGTAATGTTTATTTAGGATTAGTACATAGACTTGATAGACCTGTTGGTGGCGTTATGGTTTTTGCAAAAACTAGTAAATGTTCATCTAGATTATCAGAGCAGATTAGAACTAATAGATTTGTTAAAATATATAATGCTGTTTGCTTAAATAAAATAAATGATTTTGGTAGATTAGAAGATTATTTGTTAAAAGATACAAAAAAAAATATAGTAAAAGTTGATAAAAGTGGTAAGAAAAGTATTTTATATTATAAAAGGTTAGATTATAAAGATAATTTATCTTTAGTAGAGATAAGACTAGAAACTGGTAGAAGTCATCAAATAAGGGTACAATTATCAAATAATAATAATCCTCTATATGGGGACCAAAAATATAATAAAAATTCAAAAGTAGGACAACAATTAGCTTTATTTGCAAAAAAATTAGAGTTTAGTCATCCCATTAGTAATGAGCATATGATATTTGAATTACCATTACCAGATAGAAAACCATTTGATATATTTAAGAGGTGAGATGTTTTGAGTAGAATTAATTTAACTATTGATTTAGAAAATAAAAGCAAGTTCATAAGCGAATATAATAAAAAAACTTTAAATAGGGAGTTAAAAGAGTATATATTAAATGAACTTGTTGGATATGATACTAATGATAAACTTAAAATTAGAATAAACGTGTCATACAATTTAAATGAAGAAGAAAAAAAAGAATATATAAAAATTCTAAAGAAAGATTTTAAAGAAAATTATATTGATTTGAGATATGATGCTAAAATGAATTATATAAAGAGTGTTGTACTTATTTTAATTGGAATAATTTTTTTAATAGTTGGTTTCGTATTCTTAAATCATAATGATAGTTTAATGTCTGAAATATCAAATATTGGTGGATGGTTATTAATTTGGGAAAGTGGTTATGCAATAATATATACATTGGCTGATAGAAGAAAAGAGATGCAAAGATATAAACAAATAATAAATTCGGAAATAGAATTTAATAAATAGGTGATAAAAATGGAAAAAGAATTTGAAAATGATACTAATTATTTAGATCAACACTTTTTAATAGATAAGTCGATAATTAATGCATTTATTGATGCATCTAATTTAAAAATTGATGATAAAGTAGTAGAAATAGGTCCAGGAAAGTGTGAAATTAGTGATATAATTGCAAGAAAGGTTAACTTTTTAACTTGTATAGAAATAGATAGAAATTTAGAACATTTTATTAATGTACTTAAAGATAAACATGATAATGTAGATGTAATTTATGGTAATGCTCTTAATGTATTTATTCCAAAATGTAACAAAATAATATCATCTCTTCCATATTCAATTACTGAACCTTTTATTGAAAAATTAATAAGATGTGAGTTTGATTGTGCTATATTAATAGTTGGTAAAAAGTTTGCAGATGCTGTTATTGATAAAAAAATAACTAAACTTGCACTACTTACTAATTCATTTTTTAGAGTTGAAAAAATTATGGATATAGGTCCAGATGCCTTTGATCCAATGCCAAGAGTAATGTCTTCTATGATTAAGTTATATCCAATTAAAAGAGAAGAATTAAATTATAGTTTTAAAAAGTTTATATTTAGAGAATTATTTTTTAATAGAAATAGGAAACTTAAAAATAACTTAATGGAAGCTTTAATTGAGTTTGTTAAACTTCATGATAAAAAATTAACTAAAAAAGAAAGTAAAGCAATAATTGAAGAATATAATTTGCCAAAAGAAATGCTTAATAAAATGATGGAGAACCTATCAAATGAAGAATATCAACTATTGTATGATGCTTTAAAATAAAGTATAATAATCACAATTGTATGTCACTTTTGTGATTTTATTTTGGAGATGTAAAATGATAGAGATAAGTATAAATAAAGTTAGTAAGAATTATGGTTTTAATACAGTATTATCTAATATATCTTTTGATGTAAAAACAAATGAAAGAGTAGCATTAATAGGAAGTAATGGGTGCGGTAAGACAACATTACTTAAAATAATTAAAGGATTTGAAACTCAAGATGATGGAAATGTATTTATTAGAAAAGATGCTAGTATTGGATATTTAACGCAAATACCAAGTAGAGAAAAGGATGATGTTATTGCTAATGAAGTATATTTAAGGGGAGTTAAAGAATTATTAGAACTTGATAATAGAATAAATAGTTTTGTAAATTCAATGAAGGATACCTCTAAAGATATAAAAGAATTATCATTAATGCAAGAGGAATATAGAATAAAAGGAGGATATGAACTTAAGAGTAAGATAGAAAAGATTAAACATGGTTTTAAGTTGTCTAATGATTTATTGAATACTAAATATAATGATTTAAGTGGTGGAGAAAAAACAATTATTAATCTTGCTTCTTTAATTTTATCAAACCCAGATATACTTCTTTTAGATGAGCCAACTAATCATTTAGATATTGAAACCTTAGAATGGTTTGAAGAATATATTAATAATTATAAGGGTAGTATAGTTATAGTTAGTCATGATAGGTATTTTTTAGATAAAGTAGTTAATAAAGTTGTATGTCTTGAGCATGGTAGTGAAGATGTGTATTATGGTAATTATACTTATTTTTTAGAAGAGAGTGAGAAAAGATTTATACTTCAATTTCAAAAGTATAAAAATCAACAAAAAGAAATTAAAGCAATAAAAGAGGCTATTAAAAGATTAAAAGAGTGGGGTACTAAGTCAGATAATCCAATTTTCTTTAAAAGAGCGGCATCTATGGAAAAAAGATTAGAGAAAATGAATTTAATTGAAAAGCCAAAGGAAAAAAGTGAACTTAAATTGAATTTAAATATTGAAAATAGAAGTGCCAATCATGTTTTAGAAATACAACACTTAGATATGAATATAGATAATAAAAAATTATTATGTGATTCTAATTTACAAATTATTTACAAAGATAAAGTTTGCTTAATGGGAAAAAATGGTTGTGGAAAGACCACATTAGTAAAAAATATAATAAATAATACACATAATAATATAAAACTAGGTACAAATGTTAAAATAGGTTATATTCCTCAAGAAATAATATTTGATAATGAAGAGTTAACTATATATGAATATGTTAGAAGTTTTTTTGTTGGAAGTGAAAGTGAACTTAGAAGTAAACTTCATCAATTCTATTTTGGTGAAGAAGCCATTGATAAAAAAATTAAATATATAAGTGGTGGAGAGAAGGTAAGAATAAAATTATTAGAATTAATATTAAAAGAGGCTAATTTTTTAATATTGGATGAACCAACAAATCATATTGATATTGATACTAAAGAAATATTAGAAGAATCATTGCTGAATTTTGATGGTACTATATTATTTATATCCCATGATAGATATTTTATTAATAAAATAGCTACTAAAATAGTTAGAATTGAAAATAATAAGCTTGTTTCTTATATTGGTAGTTATGAAGATATTAAAAATAAACAAGTTATTAACAATAATAAAGAGATTAAAGATAAACCAATTGTTATTAATGCAAGTAATAGAGTTAAGGAGTTTATTAAGGATGCTACTAAAATTGAAGAAATTAGTATTGGTTGTAATTCTAAAGTATATAAAATAAGAAAAAAAAGTAAGATATTTTATTTAAAAATAGCTACTCATTTATCTAAAGAAAGCATAAAATTAGATTATTTGAAGGGAAAAATAAATATTCCTGAAAAAGTGTTTTATGAAAAGTATAATGGTATGTCTTATTTATTAACAAAAGAAGTAAAAGGAGAAATGCTTAGTAGTAATTACTATATGGAACATAAAAATGAAGCTATAGATATTATAGTAGAATCATTTAATGCTTTATATAATATTGACTATACAGATTGTATGATAGATGAGACTATCGATGCTAAAATTAAGAGAGTAGAAGAAAAAATTAATAAAATTAAAGAAAAAGATATAAATCCAATCTACATGCAAAGGTTTCATAGTAAAGATGCAATTTTAAAATATTTAAAGGGTAATAAGCCAAAACAAATAATAGGATTTACTCATGGAGATATGTCACTTCCAAATATATTAGCGTTAGATAATCATTTTAATGGGCTTATAGATGTATCCAATGCTGGACTTAGTGATATTTACTATGATTTAGTAATATGTGAAAAATCAATTGAAAGAAATTATGGTAAAGAATATATTGATATATTTTACAATAAACTTGGAATTGAAAAAGATTCATTTAAAAGTGACTATTATAGAATACTTGTTGATATGTTGTAATTAAAAAAATGTAGAAACCTACATTTTTTTAAATTTATTTTTTACTTGTTTATTATCTATCCAATTTTTACCATCTACTATTCTAGTTACTAACATGCTACTTGCTGTATCTCCAACTACATTTAGCATAGTTGCAGGTGGATCTATAATAGTTGCAATAATTGTTAACATACCTAATGATGCGATTGGAAAACCTAACATAGTTATAATTAAAGTTTCTGATATTGTTCCTCCTCCGATTGGAACTGCGGTTACAAGAAGTGTAGCAAGTAGAGCAACTCCAATTATTTTAATAGTTGAAATATCACTACCAAATAGATAAACTAGAAACATAATTTTAAAAACACTTCCAATAATAGACCCATCTTTGTGAAAACTTGTTCCAAGTGGGATTGTTGTATCTGCTATATCACTAGGAACACCTATTTTTTTAGAGCAAGTAGTATTTACAGCAATAGATGCAGCACTAGAACAAGTTGCAAGAGATGTAAGTGTTGCTGGTAATACATTCTTCCAATAAGTAATAAATCCTTTTTTACCACCAGCAATATATGAGTATAATGAATATACTATAAAATAGAACAATATTGCAACAATGGTATATATAATAAAAGTTTTTCCGTAACCAATTGCTATTTCGCTACCAAATGTACCAACTAAACTAGCAAAATAGCATCCAAGACCAATAGGTGCGTAATACATAATTATTTTTATCAATGATTGAAGTACTTCATTTGCACTATCAAGTACTTGCAAAAATTTTTCTCCCTTTTCTTTTGTAATATTAATACTAATACCAAGCAATATTGAGAATATAATTAATGCAATCATATTATCTCTACTAAGTAACGATGAAAAGTCTTTAACACTAATAGTATCAATTGTTCGTTCTAAAAAATTAATTTTTTCTTCATTAGTTGTAATATCTTCATTTAATATTTCTTTTATAGTATTTGTATCTTGTGTATTAACTAATTTAAACATTTTAGTTGTTATAATACCAACAAAGACGCTTACTAGAGATGTAAATATAAATACTAATATAATTGTTCTTAATATTTTACCAATTCTTTTAGGTTGTTTCATTTTTCCAATAGATGTTGTAATTGTTAAGAATATTAGTGGTACAACAATTACTAGAAGCATATTTATAAATAAGTCTCCTAATGGTTTTAAACAAGTAATTTTATCTTTAAATATTAAACCAGCTATTGTTCCGATAATAATTGACAATAATAATATTAAAGATGATTTGTAATTTTTAATGAAATTTTTCATGATTTCTCCTTCCACTATAATTATATATTCTAAAAAATAAAAAAGTCTATATTTCACCTTCCACATAAAATCCACATATATTTATATTTTTATGTTATAATTGTTATATGAAGAAAAATTATTTGAAAATGAATAACAATAATTGTATATCATTAGGTAATGTAATTAATGTAATTAAAAAGATATCTAATAATAATAGTGCGATGCAGACTGAAATTTTTTGTTCTATTTTTGGTGTGAATGATATTAACGCCACTACTGTAAACAATTATTGTATTGGTATTAGAGCAATTGGACTTGAATATAAAAATATATTTGAAAATAGTTATAATAATAATCAATTATTAAGTAATATTTTATCAATAATTAGTATTTTAGATAATAAAATATATTCTATTAATGATGAATCATTAGACTTAATTAACAATAATACTAAACTTTCTATGGTTATAGATGAACTTATAAAAATAGCAGAAATTGATGAACATATAGAAAATATAGATATATTTAAGAAAGATAATAATTATGATAGTATTAAAGAAATACTTTATTATGCAATATTAGTTAATAAACAACCTATTTATACACAAGATATTAACATTAAATTTGATAAGTATGAACTAAATGAATATATGAAAGTTAAATTATACTGGGGAGAAAGCTATATTTCATCACTGCTTGAACTATCTAGTAAAAATAATGTATATGCTTGTGCTGAACTTGGATCGCTTGAATTTGATGGAGAAGTAAGTGGTAAAGTAGATTTTAATAATGCTTATAATTACTATTTAAAAGCAGCAAATAAAAATCATCCAAAAGCATGTTGGATGATTGCTAATTTAATATTAACAAATAGAGTTAATTATGATTTTGAGGTTATGTGGACTTATTTAAATAAATCAATTAAACTTGGTAGTGCTGCTGGATATAACACTCTTGGATTATGTTATTTAAGAGGTATTACAAAAGATAAAAAAGTTAATAAAGAAAAAGCTAAATATAATTTTAAGATAGCATCTGAACTTGGTTATGCATTTGCATTTAATAATTTAGGCAAAATGTATGAGGATGAGAATGATATAGAAGAGGCTATTAAATATTATAAAATAAGTGCAGATATGAATAATAGTTGGGCATTAAATAAAATGGGAGAGTATTATAGAAAAAATGATGACTTAAAAAGAGCATATATATATTATAGTAAGGCAATAGAGTGTCCTATTAAAGAGAGAAATAAATATGCTTATTATAATTTAGCTAAGTATTATTATGAGCAAGGATATGAACCACTAAATATAGAAAAAAATGAAAAACTTGCTAATGAGTATTACAAAATTTTTTATAATATGTAATAAAAAGCAATCTGATGATTGCTTTTCTTATCTTTGATAGGATTGTGAATTTTTATAATATTCACAATCGAAGTTTTTAAGATCCATTTTATCAAATAATATTGAAAATGCAAAAGAATTAAACTTTGATTTTAATAATTGTTCTACTTGATCCATTTTTTGATTATCTTTATAGCATAATCTAAATAAAGTAGTTATTAGATTTTCAAATAAGCCAAATAATGAATTAGGTAATTTTTGTTCATTTAAATATTTTAAATATAAATTTTCAAATTCATCTAATTTTCTTAAAAAGTTTATTACTATAGCTCTAGATTTAAAAGGGATTTTGTTTATAAATATGTCAAATGAATGTTTTGTATATCCTTCTAATATTTCATTTCCAAATAATAGTATAAAAATACTAGCACAAGCTTCTTCCATCGGATATTTTATAAGATAGTTACTATCGGTCATGTTTGTTAACATATCTGTTATACCTTCATTCATTGCATAAAACTCTCTATTTAGTATGATGCCGCTTGTTTCTCTATTACTTGAACTTATATGAAATAGTTCATGTATTATATCATTTAAGCTGCTTATAGATAGTCTATTGTGTTTATTATCGTATACAGATGACATATTTTTACTACCATCATCTAATTTATACTTTATTTTGTCAGTTGGTGCATCTATTTTTTCTATCTGTATATTTGATAAGTTATTATCTAAATTATCATCATTTAGTTTTAGTTGTAATAAAGTTCTTCTAACTTTATCAACATAATGGTTTATTTCTTTTTTATCAATTGTATTTTTATTTATTTGAGGTTTTGATTCTTTTAATTTTTTCATTAATTCATCATAATCTATCATAATGTTTCTCCTTTTTTAAAACTGATTATTTTAAATTATTTACTATGTTTTTAAATTCATTACCTCTATCTTCAAAACATTTATACTGGTCCCAACTAGCACAAGCGGGGCTTAATAATATAACGTAATTTTTATGTGCATTGTTATATGCAGTCATTGTTGCTTCTTCTAATGTATTAACAACTATACACTTAATTTTAATTTTATCAGCAAAATCTTTAATTCTATTTTTAGTTTCACCATAACAAACTATTAGTTTAGTATTAACTAAATAATCTTTTAAATCATCAAATGAATGACCTCTATCTAGACCTCCTAGTATAAGTATTGTATCTTTATTAAAGGCTGATAAAGCTATTTGAGTAGATTTAACATTAGTAGCCTTGCTATCATTATAAAATTCTATTCCATTAAATTTTCTTACAAATTCTATTCTATGTTCAACGCCATTAAATCTAGATAATACATTATAAACATCTTCTTTAGTAACTCCATATTTGAATGTTGCCGCAATAGCGCACATTATATTTTCATAATTATGATTTCCTTGTAATTTAATGTCTTTTGTATCAATTATTTTATCATCATCATAATAAATTGCATTATCTTTTATATAAAGATTACTTTTAATATTAGGCAGTGATGTAAATGTAATATTCTTTCCTTTTATATTCATAGATTCAATTTGATTAACTGAATCAATATTACCAATATTATATATATTAATATCATCTTCTTTATGATTATTAAATATTTTTGCTTTAGTATTCTTATATGTCTCATAATCACCAAAATGATCAAGATGTACTTCACTTAAATTGGTAAGTATACTTACATTAGTTTTAAAATTATAACAGTTGTATAAATGATGTCCAGCTATTTCTAAAACTAATATATCAGTATCATCAACATTATCGACAAATGAACACACAGGGTATCCCATATTTCCGCCAATTTTAACTTTACATTTATGTTCTTTTAAAAATTCATAAACAAGTGTAGTGGTTGTAGTTTTCCCATTACTACCGGTAACCGCAATTATATCAACTTTATCCTTTAAAAATTCATAAGCAACATCAACCTCGCTTATTACTTTGATACCAATTTGATTAGCTTTAAGACATATTGGATGATTTAATTTAATTCCAGGGTTCTTAACTACATAATCATATGTATCGTCAAGTAAACTAGTTGGTTCATCAGTTATGACTACTTTTACATTTAGTTTTTTTAATTCATTGACTAAGGCTTCATCTTGCTCTTTCATATCAGTTACTAGTATCTCATTATTATGTCTTGCTAAAACTTTTGCGACTTCATATCCACTTTTTGCCATTCCTAAAATAAATATTTTTTTGTTTTCATACATAAGTATCACCATTAACATTATACTACATGCAATTTATAAAATTAGTAAAAAATACAATTACTTTACAAAAAAGTATGTTATAATTAATATATTAATACAAGAGTATTAGTACTTACTATATGTTAGAGAGGAAAAAATTATGAAAAAATCAAAAGTATATTTTACTAGGAATATAACTAGTAATAATGTGGTTGAAATATTTGATAAATTAAATATGAAATTAGAAGGAAATGTAGGTGTAAAAGTTCACTCTGGAGAAAAAGGAAATCAAAACTTTTTAAAGCCAATTTTTTGGAAAGATATAGTTAATTATGTTAATGGAACTGTAATAGAATGTAATACTGCATATGATGGAGAGAGGAATGAGACTAATAAACATTTAAAATTATTAGATGATCATAAATGGACTACTTATTTTAATGTTGATTTGCTTGATAGAGATGGACAAATAGAACTTGATGTTAAAAATGGTAAACATTTGACTAAAAATTATGTTGGAAAAAATTTAGAAAAATATGACTCATTATTAATTTTATCTCATTTTAAGGGACATCCTATGGGCGGATATGGTGGTGCATTAAAAAATATTTCAATAGGTCTTGCATCAGGTTATGGAAAAGCTATTATACATGGAGCTGGTGACCCAGAGAAAATTTGGACGGCTGATCATGATTCGTTTTTAGAATCAATGGCCGAAGCTGCAAAGACTATAATCGATTATAGAAAAGATAAAATTGCATTTATTAATGTAGTTGCTAATCTTTCAGTAGATTGTGATTGTTGTGCTAAGGCAGAAGATCCATGTATGAAGGATATAGGAATATTAGCAAGTGATGATCCGGTTGCATTAGACCAAGCTTGTATTGATTTAATATATAATAGTAATGATGAAGGAAAAGAACATTTTATAGAAAGAATAGAAAGTAGAAATGGAATTCATACTATAGAGTATGCAAATAAATTGGGTGTTGGTAGTAGAGAATATGAATTAATAGAGTTTTAGTGATAAGAATGGGTGATTAGTGTGAATAATAAATTAACATATGTTTTTGGACATAAAAATCCAGATACAGATTCTGTATGTGGAGCTATTGCTATGTCATATTTAAAAAACAAATTAGGTATGAATACAACTCCAGCTGTGCTTGGTAATATTAATCTTGAAACTAAGTATGCACTTGATTACTTTGGTTTTAAGCACATTTATCATTTGGGAGATGTAAGATTACAAATAAAGGATGTTAATTATCATAGAAATTGTTATATAGATAAGAATTTATCTATAAAAGATGCATTTGACTATATGAATAAATACTCACTTACAGGTATACCTGTTGTTGAAAACAAGAATAAATATTATGGATATGTATCATTAAAAGAAATAGCAAGAGAAATAATAAATGGAGATTATCATAAAATAGAGACATCTTATGGAAATTTACTTAATATTTTAAAAGGTGAAAAAGTATTAAAATATGATAAAGAAATCGTTGGTAATGTAATTGCTGCAACATATGCTCATGATACTTTTCTAGAAAAGGTAGTGCTTAATGAGAATAACATTTTAGTAATTGGAGATAGAAAAGCTATACTTGATTATGCTATAACAAGCAAAGTTAAGTTAATAATATTAATTGCTAATAGTGAAATTGATCCACATTTACTTGCTAAAGCAAAACAAAATAAGGTTAATATTATTAGAACTTCTCTTACTTCATATGATGTAAATAAACTAATATTTATGGCTAATTATATTAAAAATATTATAAGGAAAGAAGAATCTCACACATTTAAAGAAGTTGACTATTTATCTGACTTTTATGAAAAAAGTAAAACATTAAAACATAATAATTATCCTATATTAAATAATAAAAATGAGTGTAAAGGTTTATTAACACTAACAGATACAAATAATATAGAAAAGAAACAAGTAATATTAGTTGATCATAATAATTATAGTCAAAGTGTTGATGGTTTAGATGAAGCGGAAATTTTAGAAGTAATAGATCATCATAATATAGGTAATATAGTAACTAAAAAACCTATAAATTTTAGAAATTCTAGAACGGGAAGTGTTAGTACAATTATATTTGATATGTATAATGAAAATGGAGTGGAAATACCAAAAGAAATAGCTGGATTAATGGCATCAGCAATCATATCAGATACTTTATTATTATCATCTCCTACCACTACTATTAGAGATAGTGATGCATTAATTACATTATCTAACATAGCTGGGATAGATTATAAAGAATATGGTAGAGAAATGCTTAAACATGGTATGAGTATAAAAGGAATGACTTATGAGCAAATACTTAATAAAGATTTTAAAAGTTATAGAATTAATGATGAAATGATTGGTATTGGTCAAATATTAATTACAGATTTTAGTTCCATTAAGAAAAAAGTACCAGAAATAGTAGAATTTCTAGATGAGAAAGCACATAAAGAGGGTTATAAAGTTTTAACTTTATTTGTTACTAATTTTTTTGATAATATTTCATATTGTATATATAATAGTAGTGCAGAAGATATTATTAAAGCTAGTTTTAATTTAAAAGATGTGTATCAAGGAATAGAAATGAAAGGAATTATTTCACGAAAGATACAAATATTACCAAATATAATGGATACTTTAGATAGATAAATAAATGTAATATTATAGGCCTCGTTTCTTTAATAGTGAAATGAGGTTTTTATGTGGTTGAGTATATCATTTAATAACATAAAAAGGATTGTCTTTTTTATTACAATCCTTTAATAAAAATATTATTTACTTTAAGTCCATAAGTATTTCATGAATTATTTCTTCCTGATTGCCTAAATCAACATCTTCAATTCTATCTACTCTACATTTTTCACATGTTATTATTGCATTCATTTTTTCAAGTGCTGTTTCAATATCGTCATTCACGATAACATAATTATATGTTGATACTTCATTTATTTCTTTATATGCAGTTTTAAATCTTTCAATGACTTGTTCTTTAGTTTCAGTTTTCCTAGATATTAGTCTTTCTTTTAATATTTTCATAGATGGTGGCAGTATAAAAATAAATACAGCGTCTTTTCTTTTTTTGTTAACTTTTCTAGCACCTTCAATATCTATTTCAAGTATTACATCTATACCTTCATTTAACTTATTATCAACAAATTCACTTGGTGTGCCATAATATTTATTTGAGTGAACTATTGCATATTCTAAATATTTATCATTTTTAATGTTTTCTTCAAATTGCTCTTTAGTTATAAAATTATAATCAACTCCGTTTACTTCTTCACCTCTAATAGATCTTGTTGTATCAGATATTGACATAACTATATTTTGTCTCTTTTTTAATATTAAATTATCTAAAGTGCTCTTTCCACATCCAGATGGTCCGGACACCACTATAAGTAAACCTTGTTTTTTAGTTTTAATCATAACATATACCTCTTTTAAATATATTATCATTTAATAATTTTTAATTCAATATGAATAATTTATAATATATTGTTAATAATAATATTGGTGAAAGATATGAATGAAAATATGGAATTAGTTATGCATATATATAAGGATGCAGAAATGGGAGCTTATGCAACTAAAAATTTATTAACATTACTTCTTAAAAAAGAAAATAAAATTAAAAATATATTAGAATATGAAATTAAAGAATATGAAAAATATATGCATGAAGCAGAAATTATTCTTGAAAAAAATGATATTAAGCCTAAAACTAATAGTATGATGGCAAAAATTAGTAGTGATATGGGAATTAAAATGGAAACAATAAAAGATAATAGTGATGCAGCACTTGCACAAATGTTAATAGAAGGCTTTACATTAGGCACATTAAATATGAATAGTAAAATAAAAAAATATAAATCAGTTGCAGATAAAAAATGTTTAAAATTAGCTCAAAATTTTCTTGAATATCAAGAAAAAGAAATTAAAAAATTGAAATCATTTTTGTAAATTTTCAACATTAATGATTTTTTTATTTGCATTTTAGAAAAATATTGATATAATAAATACATAGTAGGGAAGGTGTGATATGAAAAAAATCAAAAGTGGAGTTTTGGTTCTATCAATTTTATTGATGTTAACAGGATGTATTAAATCTAATACGGGTTTAGTAATTAATGATGATAAGAGTATGAATCTTACAATGGATGCTCTTATATCTGATAAAGTCTTAGCACCACTTGCAACATTAGCAGGTGGAGAAGATATTATTGACAGCATGATAAAAGAAGCAAAAGAATCTAAAGAATTTAAAAATTCCGGTATAACATTAGAAAAAACAACTAGAGATGGGTATAGCGGAATAAAAATTACTGCAGATTGGGAAAATATTGATGAGTTATCAGAAGAAAATAAAGATGTTAGAGTAGATTTTGCACAATTGGCAGAATCAATGTCTACTGATGAAACTAAGAATGTAAAATTATTTAAAGTGAAAAAAGGTTTCTTAAAAAATACTTATACTGCTGATTTTTATATTAAAGCTGATACTGATGAAATAATGGGTGGTGTAAGTAATGGAGATGTTGATGAAACAGTTACTTCAACTACTGGTGATGTTTCTGAACCTACAGTTGATGAAAATACAACTACATCTGATATGTCAGGTATGTTTGGCGATTTGAGTGCTATATTTGGATCAGATATGGAACAATTAATGGCACTTGCAAAAGAAATTGAAATTAATTTTAGTGTTAATATTCCAAGAAAAAATATAAGTACAAACTCTAAGAATGTTAGTGAAGATGGTAAAGAATTAAAATGGGATTTATCAAATACTTTAACTTCAGGAGAAACATCAATCAAATTTGAATTTGATATAATTAATAAAACTAATTTATACATTTTAATAGGTGGAGTTGCTGGGGTAGTAATAATTCTAATAATTATTATAATACTAATTTCAAAAGGAAAGAAAAAGAAAACTGCTACTGCTGAAGAACCAATTCATACTGATTTTGATGCAAATAATAATGGTAGTTTAGTTACCGAAGAAAATGCTAATATGCAAACAACTGAAATATCTTCCACAACAGAGGTAGTTAATGAAGTCGCTAATGCGGTTGATAATACAGTTGCTGCTACTACAGAATCAAATTTCGTAAGTTCTACTCCAGAATTTGTTGAAAGTGCACCAGTGAATGAAGTTAATACTACAATGAACATTATGCCAACGGTAGAAGCAACACCAACTGTAGAAACAGCACCAGTAATGGAAAGTACTCCAGTGGTAGAAGCAACACCAACTGTAGAAACAGCACCAGTAATGGAAAGTACTCCTATGGTAGAAGCAACACCAACTGTAGAAACAACACCAGTAATGCAAAGTACTCCAGTGGTAGAAGCGGTACCAACTACAGAAACAACGCCAGTTGTTGCCGATGTAGCTATGCCAGAGCCATCTGCTAGTTATGAATTTACATTACCAGAAGAAACAGCTTCTGTAGATGCTCAGGTAACAGTAGCCCCAGAGGATAAGGGCCCAATGTTTGTAACTGAAACTCCAGAGGTTCAAACTGTAGAGCCACTAGTTGCAGAACAAGTTGTTGTTGATACTCCTGAAACTATAGATATGAATAATCAAAGTGTTCAATAATAATAGTAAAATAATATATCAGTATGGTATATTATTTTTTTTATGTTATAATTAAAAATAGAGGTGAGTAATATGGATATTGAATTAAAAAAAGCATTAAATAAAGAAAGTAAAAGACAACAAAACAATATAGAACTTATTGCTAGTGAAAATTATGTTTCAAAAGCAGTATTAAAATTACAAGGAAGTATTTTGACTAATAAATATGCTGAAGGGTATCCTGGTAAGAGATATTATGGTGGTTGTGAATTTATTGATATTTTTGAAAGTAAAGCTATTGAATATGCCTGCAAATTATTTGGAGCAAAATATGCGAATGTTCAACCACATAGTGGAAGCAGTGCGAATATGGCTGTTTATAGAGCACTAGTTAATCCAGGGGATAAAGTTGTTGGTATGTCTCTTGCTCAAGGAGGACATTTAACTCATGGAAGCAAAGTTAATTTCAGTGGAATAGACTATGAAATTATTGGTTATGAATTGGATTCAAATACAGAAAGATTAAATTATGATGAGATTGAGAAACTAGTTTTAAAAGAAAAGCCTAAAATGATTATTGCGGGTTCTTCTGCATATGCTGGTAGTATTGATTTTAAAAGATTTAGAGAAATAGCTGATAAAGTTGGTGCTTATCTTTTTGTAGATATGGCCCATATAGCGGGTTTAGTAGCAGGTGGCGTTCATCAAAATCCTCTTCCTTATGCTGATGTGGTTACTACAACTACCCATAAAACTTTAAGAGGACCAAGAGGTGGATTAATTTTAACTAATAGCGAAGAAATAATAAAAAAAGTTAATAAAGTTATTTTTCCTGGAATACAAGGTGGTCCGTTAATGCATATCATTGCTGCTAAGGCACAATGCTTTTATGAAGCTCTTCAACCGGAATTTAAAGTTTATGCAAAAAACATTATCAAAAATGCAAAATCAATGTCAAATGAGTTTATTAAACGAGGTGTTAAAGTTATTTCTGGTGGAACAGATAATCATCTTATGTTGATAGATGTAAAATCTAGCTTTAATGTAACTGGTGATATTGCAGAAAAAATACTAGATAGTATATGTATTACTGTTAATAAAAATGCTATTCCTTTTGATAATGAAAAACCTAATATAACAAGCGGACTTAGAATAGGTACTCCTGCGATGACAACTCGTGGTTTAAATGAAAAAGATTTTATATTAATTGCTGATATTATTTGTGATGCATTAAGTAATTATAAAGATAAAAAGAAACTTAGTGAACTTAAAACTAAAGTGCTTGAAATTACAAAAAAATATCCAGTTAAGAATATTAAGTAGATATTTATCTACTTTTTTATTGTTTGTCAATTTAATACAATTTATAGAAATTATTGTATTTTTTTGATATAATTTATAATGGAGAAGGTAAAAATGTGGTTATTTAAGAAAAAAGAAAAAAAGGATTTAGAAAATTTAATAAAAAAAAATACTATAGCATTTAATTCAGCAATTTTTGTTATTGGGTCATTAATATCAGCTTTATCATTTAACTTATTTTGTGTTCCTTATAGTTTTGTTAGTGGAGGATTAGGCGGTATATCAATAATACTAAATGATGTTTTTTCAATAAATCCTACGATAGTAATGGTGATAGGAAATGCAATATTTATAATAATAAGTTTATTTGTTTTGGGACTTAAAGAATCACTTATGAGTATAGTTGGTGCGATTGTATATACTGCTTTTGTATATTTTACTGAAGATATACCATATTTGATAAACTTTTCTTTTGATAATATTTTACTATATGTAATAGCGGCTGGATTTGGATTTGGTTTTGGTGAAAGTCTTATATACAAGTCAGGATTTAATTCTGGAGGGACTAGTATATTAGCGTTAGTATTACAAAAATTAATTAAGCAACCTCTAGGTGTTATTTTAAGATATATTGGATTTACTATTGTAATCTTAGGTGGATTTACATTTGGATATACTGCGATTATGTATTCAATAATAATTACTACAATTTCTTCTAGTTTAGTGGATAAATTTCTAATTGGGATTAGTTCTTCTAAAACATTTTATATACAAACTTCTAAAAAAGATGAAGTAGAAGATTTTATTATTAAACATATTGAAAGTGGTATTACTGAGCTTGATAGTAGTGGAGCATTTTCTCATAAAAAGAAAAAAATGATTATGTGTGTAGTTCCAACTGATAAATATGCATTATTAAGAAATTCAATAAAAGAAATTGATCCAGAGGCATTTATAGTGGTTAGTGACTGCTATGAAGTACTTGGAGGTACTAAAAGGAAAAAATTACTATTTGAAGATTAATACAAATAAATTATAATATTTATAGGAGGTAGTATGCAGTTAATAGAACTTAAAAATGTTTATAAAAGGTATAATAATGGTGTTACTGCTTTATGCGATGTAAATTTAAATATATCAAAGGGAGAATTTGTTTTTCTAATCGGAGCATCTGGTAGTGGAAAATCAACATTAATTAAATTATTATATAGGCAAGAAAAACCAACTAGTGGGGAAGTTTATGTTGGTGGTATAAATGTAGCTAAGTTAAGAAATGGAAAAGTATATAAATTAAGAAGAAAATTAGGAATAGTATTTCAAGACTATAAATTATTACCTAAGAAAACAGTTTATGAAAATGTAGCTTTTGCTCTTGAAGTATATGGGCTTAAAGAAATGGAAATTAGAAAAAGAACAATTAAAGCAATTGAACAAGTAGGACTTAAAGATAAACTTAGGAGTTATCCTGATGAATTATCTGGAGGAGAACAACAAAGAGTTTCAATAGCAAGGGCGATTGTTAATAATCCTAAAGTACTAATATGTGATGAGCCAACTGGTAATTTAGATCCTTCAACTTCAATGGAAATTATGAAAGTAATCGAATCGATTAATGTGGACCTTGGTACTACAATTATAATGGCTACTCATGATAAAGATATAGTTAATAAAATGAAAAAAAGAGTAGTAGTATTAGAAAAAGGATTAATAGAAAAAGATATATTGAAAGGAAAATATAAACGTGAAAGCGATTAGGATTTTTATAAGAAATATTGGAGAATCATTTAAAGGTGTTTTTAGAAATTTTTCATTGTCTTTAGCTAGTATTTCATGTATAACAATAACGCTAATACTAGTAGGTTTTAGTATATTATTATCTTTAAATGTAAATAATTTAACATATGAGATAGAAAATGATTTAAATATAGTTGTATTTTTAGAAAAGAATGTTACTGAAAAAGAAATAAAAAGTATAGAAAATGAACTTAAAAATCTAGATAATGTAAAAGAAGTAAAATTTAATTCGAAAGAAGATATTAAAAATGAATGGCAAGAAGAGTCAGAAGAATTAAAAAGTATATTAAAAAATTATACAGAACAGACAAATCCATTGCAAGATACCTATTTAGTTAAGGTAGTAGATATTAACTTTATTGGAGATACTGCTAATAGAATTAAAAGTATAGAAAAAGTTGATGTTGTTAAATATGGTGAAGGTGCTGTTGAAGAATTAGTTAAAATTTTTGATATTGTAAAGAAAATAACTTATATTGTAGTTATTGCGCTTATTATTGTAACAGCATTCTTAATTACTAATACAATAAAAATTACTATTCAATCAAGAAGAAGAGAAATAGAAATAAGAAGGCTAGTGGGAGCATCTAATATGTATATAAGACAACCATTCTTTTTTGAAGGAATTATACTTGGTCTATTAGGTTCTATTATACCAATTATGGTGTGTTGTTATGGATATAAATATTTATATAATAAATTAGGTGGGCAATTATTTACAGCAATATTTAAACTAGTTAATCCAAATAAATATATATATTTACTAATGTTAATATTAGTTTGTATTGGTGCAATAGTTGGAGCATTTGGCAGTTATAGAGCAGTAAGGAAATATTTAAAAATATGATGAAGAGATTAAGTAAAATAATAGTGTTGATTGTAAGCATGTCACTATTTGTAATATTTATAGATGCAGCATCAGATAACACTACATTAAAAGATTTAAAAAATAAATTAGCCGAAGATCAAGCCAAAGTTGATTCAATAAACAAAGAAAAAGATAAAGTTGCAAAAAAGATAGAGAGTATTGAAAAAGATTTGGCTACTATTGAAAAAAATATAGAGGATTGCAATGATAAAATAGATGCAGCGCAAAAGAAAATAGAAGAATTAAAAATAGATATTGAACTTAAACAGTTAGAAATAGATAATTTAATGACATTTAAACAGATATCTGAAGGTGATAATGTATATTTAGAATATATATTTAATGCAAAGTCATTTACTGATTTTATATATAGAGTATCAATAGTCGAACAATTATCTAAATATAATGACGAGCTAATTGATAGTATGAATCTATTAATTAAAGAGAATGAAGAGGCTAAAAAAGAGCTAAATAAAAAGATAGATGAGAATGAAAAAAATATAATTAATTTAAATAAGACTCTTAAAAGTTATAATTTATCTATGGATGATTTAGTAGATGATCATAAAGATGCAAAAGAAGATTTAACTGCTAGTAAAAAAGAGGTTGAGGCTTATGAAAAATTATATAAGAAATATGGATGTAAAGAAACTGACACGATTATAGATTGTATTGATGTTCCATATGCAGATGGTCTAACAAGGCCTGTTACTTTTGGAAGCGTTACTAGTGAATTTGGCCTTAGATTACATCCAACCCTACATTATTATAGAATGCATCAAGGAATTGATATAGCAGTTCCAATGGGAACTAAAGTATATGCAAGTGCAGCTGGTATTGTGAGTAAAATAACTACAGTAGCAAATCCAAATAAAGCTAATTCTAGTTGTGGAGGGAACAAAGTATACGTAAAGCATAGAATAAATGGAAAAGAATATACAACTGTATATATGCATCTACATACTATAAGCGTTAAATTAAATGAGTATGTTACTTTAAATACAGTAGTTGGTACTTCTGGTGGTGGAGAAAAGTATGATTATTGCACTACTGGTCCTCATTTACATTTTGGTGTACAATATGTTGGAAATTATGTGAATCCTCGAAATTATGTGTCTTTTCCAGCTAAATATGTTAGATTCACAAGTAGATGGAATTAACACATCTACTTTTATTATAGGAGGTTTAATATGTCATTTACATCTAATATAAAAAATGAAATTAGTAATATTGAATATAGTAGTTCTGAAATTATGTCTGAATTATCTGCAATATTAAATATTGGTGTTAAGGTGTATGAAGATAGATTTGAAATATATACAGAAAATATAAGTGTAGCAAGAAGAATATATAGATTAATAAAAGAAATATATCATGTTAATATTAATATGGATAATAGTAATATAAATGCACTTAGAAAAAACAAATTAGTATTACTTAGTGTTTGTGAAAAAGTGGATTTAATACTTAAGGATTTATCTATAATTAATGATGGTAATGAAAGATTATATGTTCCATATAATTATTTAGTAGATGAAGGAAAAGATAAATTTGCATATTTAAGAGGAATATTTATGATGTGTGGAAGTATAAATGATCCAAAGACTAGTAGATATCATGCTGAATTTGTCATATCTAATAAAGAAACAGCTCTATTTGTTAATAGTTTATTAAATGAAATGAATTTTAATAGTAAAGTTATTAAAAGAGATAAAAATTATATGGTTTACATTAAAGAAGCTGAGAAAATAAGTGATTTTATTAAATTATTAAATGCCACGTCATCATTATTTTATTATGAAGATATTAGAATATATAGAGATCATAAAAATATGACAAATAGGCTTAATAATTGTGAACAAGCTAATGTTGAAAGGGTATTAAATGCATCTAATGAACAATTAAATCAGATAAGCAGATTAAAAGAACTATATGATTTTGATTTAATAGATGAAAAAATTAAGATAATATGCATATATAAAGAAAAGTATCCTGAGAGTTCAATGGAGGAACTTGCAAATATTATAAGTAGTGAAACTGAGATGCCAATAACTAAAAGTTGTATTAATCATAGATTTAGAAAAATAAAAGAAATGATTAATAAAAAAGAAAAAGAATATAGTAAACTTTAAATATTGATAATGACAAAATAGATAATATTTGATATTATAAGTATATACAATAAAGAAGGTGAGAAGATGAAAAAAGAGGTGCAATTAGTATTTGATGACAGCAGAATATTAGATATTTATAAGGGAACTACTGTTAGAGAAGTATTAAGAGAAATTAATGATGATGAGATAGTAGCTCTTAAAATAAATGGTAGTGTTGTAAGTGCTGACTATGAAATAATGGAAGATTCTTATGTGAATTATATAATGCTTAATGATAGAACTGGTGGAAAAATATACCTAAATGGTTTAAAATATGTATATATTAAAGCAATTAAAGATTTATATGGTTCAAAATCAGAAGTTTATGTAAAGCATGCATTAGATAAAGGATTGTATACGGAAATTAAAATTAATAAAAAAGTTGATGCATCTGTTATCACTGAAATAAAGAAAAAGATGAAAGAAATTTGTAATAGAAATTTTCCTATTAAGGAATTGAGTGTTACTAGAAATGATGCGTATGATTATTTTAAATCAATTGGTGAAGAAGAAAAAATGATTAATTATACATTTATGACAAATGATTCTGTAACAATGTATGAATTAGATGATGAGTATAATTATTTTTATTATATTATGCCCGCTTCTACTGGGACATTAAAAAGATTTGATTTAACATTAATATCAGATAATGGTATTTTACTTAGTTATCCAATAAATAATATTGTTCCAAAATATACTCCAACGACTAAAGTATTAGAAGCGTTTAAAGATTGCGAAAAAAAATTAGAAAATATTGGTATAAAGTATGTGGCTGATTTAAATACACTTATAACTGAAGGAAAAATATCTGATTTAATTCAAACTAATGAAATAATTTATGATAGAAATATGAATGACATAGCAAGTAAAATAGCTAAAGATAAAAATATAAAAGCTGTTTTCATTTCTGGACCATCATCATCTGGGAAAACAACAACATCTAAAAAATTAGCGATGTATTTAAAGTCTATGGGTGTTGATTCAATGGTAATATCTACTGATGATTATTTTGTAAATAGAGAGGATAGTCCTAGAAAAGAAGACGGTTCTTATGAATTTGAAATAATTGATGCGCTTGATATAAAATTATTTAATTCTCATTTAAAAAAACTAATATCTGGTGATGAAGTAGTAATACCTACATATAACTTTATTCTTGGCGAAAAACAATATAAAAATAAACCGGTTAAATTAAATAAAAATCAGATTCTTATAGTTGAGGGATTGCATGCAGTTAATGAAAGATTAAATCAAGTAATACCAAGAAAGAATAAACTAAAATTATATATAAGTCCATTTACAACTATTAGTCTTGATAGACATAATCATATATCAACTACAGATGTTAGATTATTAAGAAGAATGGTAAGAGATTACCAACATAGAGGATATTCTGCTGAAGATACATTAACTAATTGGATGGGAATGAGAAAGAGTGAAGAAACATATGTATATCCATATCAAAGACAAGCGGATATAATTGTTAATACTTCATTAGGTTATGAAATTGGAGTATTAAGAGCATATGCAGAACCATTACTATTTTCAATTAGTAAAGAATCTCAATACTATGAAGAGGCTATTAGAATATTAAAATTCCTGAAAAGTTTCTTAAATATACCAAGTATTTATGTACCAAATGTTAGTGTATTAAGAGAATTTATTGGGGATAGCTATTTTGAATAATAAGGAGGAAAGATAAAATGTTAAAAGTAGCAATTAATGGGTTTGGTAGAATTGGAAGATTAGCACTAAGATTAATGCAGGATGATAAAGATATAGAAGTAGTAGCAATTAATAATTTAAATGCAGATACAGAACAATTTGCATATCTTTATAAATATGATTCATCACATAGAACACTAAAAACAAAAATAAGTTATGATGATAAACATTTAATAGTAAAGGGTAAAAAAATTAATGTTTATAATGAAGCAGAACCAGAAAAATTACCTTGGAAAGAATTAGATGTAGATGTTGTATTAGAATGTACTGGAGTATTTACATCAACTGAAAAATGTATGGCACATATAAAGGCTGGTGCAAAACATGTAATTATTAGTGCTCCAGCTAAAGATGATATAACTAAAACAATAGTATATGGTGTTAATAATGAAGTATTTTCTAAAGATGACTTAGTAATCAGTGCAGCAAGTTGTACTACTAATTGTCTTGCACCAGTTGTTAAGTTATTAGATGAAAAATTTGGAGTTATAAAAGGATATATGACTACTGTTCATGCCATGACTAATGATCAAGAAACTTTAGATATCGTTCATAAAAAAGGAATATATTCTCGCCGTGGAAGAGCAGCATCATTAAACATTATTCCAACATCAACAGGCGCAGCATCTCAAATAGGAAAGGTAATCCCACATTTAAATGGTAAAATGGATGGAGTGGCATTTAGAGTACCAGTTGGTGATGGCTCAGTAGTAGATGTTACTTTAGAACTTAGCAAAAAAGTAACTAAAGAAGCTATTAATAATATGTTAAAATCAAAACAAAGTAAAACTTTAAAATATACAGAGGATCCAATTGTAAGTAGTGATGTTTTAGGTGAACAAACAGGTGCTTTAGTTGATGGTCTTTTGACAAATGTTATTGAAAGCGATGGAAAACAATTAGTTAAGGTTGTTGCCTGGTATGACAATGAAGTTGGATACACTGCACAAATGATTAGAACAATGAAATTATTTATTTAATATAAATACCTTTAGTACAAACTAAAGGTATTTTTTATATAAAAACAATCGTAAAAAAATAAATATTATATGTAAAATATATATCATTTTTTTTTAAAATATAGATATAAAGATTATTATATAGTATAATTAATTAGGTGTAAATATGACAATAAATATAAAAAAATTAAGAAAAAATAGTTTATTTTTTATTGTATGTATTGTATTAATAGTAGTATTATCTCTATTAAGTTTTTTAGTTGATAAAAATGGTATAAATTTAGATAAGGAAGATTTAAATGATAAAGAGATTAATATTAATTCACTTGTTATAAATGAAATAGTTACTTCTAATAATGGTATTGTTACTGATAGTGAAGGAAATTTATATGATTATATAGAAATATATAATGGTAGTGATAAAGATATTAATTTAAAAAATTATGGGCTTAGTGATGAAGAGCAAAAAGTTAAATGGACATTTCCAGAAATGATAGTTAAAGCTAAGGGATATTTAGTAGTTAGTTTAAGTGGAAATAAAAATAATGTATTAAATGCATCTTTTAAACTTAAATCTAGTGGTGGAGAGATAGTAACATTATTTAAACCAAATGGTAAAGTAATTGATGCAATACAAACCGTAGCTTTAGAATCAAATACTTGTATGGCTAGAAATGAAAATGGTACTTGGGTAATTCAAGATAAACCAACTCCAGGATTTGCAAACAATGTTGAAGGACATACAGCTTTTATCAATTCACTTTTAAGTAATGATGATAAAACTATAGTTATTAATGAAATATTAGCTGAAAATAAAGGGAATTTTAAAAATAATAATAATGAATATAGTGGATATATAGAAATAAAGAATGTATCTAGTGAAACTATTGATATTACAAATTATTCTATTTCTAATAGTGAAGATGTTAGTTTTAAATGGCAATTTCCATCTATGAAATTAAAGTCTGGTGAGGTTAAAGTAGTTTATACATCTGGTATAAGTAGAAAAGATGGTGAATTAAATAGTTCATTTAAACTTAAAAACAAAGATGGAGTTGTAGTACTTACTAATAATAAGGGTAAAGTTATTGATAAGGTAGAATATAATAATTTGGCAAATGGTGTTGCTTATATTAAGCAAGAAGATAGTTTTTTTAGCAGTAATTCAATATCTCCAGGATATCAAAATACTGTTGATGGTATAAAAGAATTTCAAAAAAAATATCTAGTAAATTCAAGTGATTTAATAATAAATGAGGTAATGAATTCAAATTATAGTTATTTAGCACAAAATGGTGGTAATTATTATGATTGGATTGAATTATATAATAATAGTGAAAAATCTATTTCACTTAAAAATTATTGTTTAACTACTACAACTAACAATATGTGTATGTATAATTTGCCAGATGTTACTCTTGAAAAAGGAAAATATTATGTAATAATGGCTTCTGGAAATGAGAATTTATCTAATGATAAATATAAGCATGCTAATTTTAAGATATCTGATACAGAAAGTATTTACTTAACTAAGTCTAATGAAGTAATTGATGCGATGCTAATAACTAATGTTCCAAAAGGATATTCATATGGAAAAGGTAGCAAATACGGTAATTATTATTTTAGTAAGCCTACACCTAATGCTAAAAATTCAAGTGGAGTAGAAGCAGTATCATATCTTCCATCTGCTTCAATTAAAAGTGGAACATATGAAGATAGCATTAGTGTAACTCTTAATGGTTATGGTAATATTTATTATACTCTTGATGGTTCAACACCAAAAGAGTCATCAAAAGTTTACAGTAGTCCTCTTACTATTAAGAAGACTACTGTTTTAAGAATAATGAGTAAAGAGAGTGGTAAAATTAAAAGTGAAACGATTACATATTCGTATATAATGAATGAAAATCATAATGTTGCAGTTATGTCAATAGCAATAAATCCGAGTGATTTAAATAATGTTAATTCACATACATCACTTAATAGTACTGTTATTGAGCCTTGCGATGTTGAACTTATTGAAAAAGATGGAAGTGGATTTAAAATCGGCGCTGGCCTTAAACTATTTGGGGGTTCTACAAGAAGTTATAAGAAGAAGAGTTATGAAATAAAATTTAAAAAAGAATTTGGCGATTCAGAACTTAATTATAAAGTATTTAAAAATGTAGATAGTTCTGTATTTAATTCTCTTGTCTTAAGAACTGGGTCACAGGATGAATTTCAATATAATGATCAGCGTACTGTTATAAAAGATGTTGTAGCAACTTCAATAATGGGTGAAAATACAAATGTCGATGTACAAGATTATAAATCAATAATTTTATATATAAATGGTAATTATAATGGAATATATTTTATTCGTGAAAAAGTAGATGAGAATTTTATTGCAAATCATTATAATGTTAGTGCTACTAAATACAATACAGATATATTGAGAATAGATGGAGAAGTTAAAATAGGTAGTAGTAATAAGTATAATTCTATGATGAATTTTATTAATAATAATTCTCTTAGTAATAGTAGCAATTATAATAGAATTAAAGAACAAGTGGATATAGAAAATTTATGTGACTTTTGGATAGCTGAAATGTGGACTGCTAATTATGATATATTAAATGTAAGATATTTTTCAAATCCTAATATTGATAATGGAAAGTGGAAATTTATATTTTATGATTTAGATTCTGGTTTTTTTAGAACAACTAACAATTCATACATTGAATATACTAATGTAGGTGGTGTGGGAGCGTGGAATTTTTCAACTGCATTACTTAGGAATTTAATGAAAAATAGTGAATTTAAAAAAACTTTTTTAGAAAGATTGTCATATAATTTAGAGAATACTTGGACCTATGAGAATGTAAATAAAAAAATTGATGAAATAATAAGTGAGTTTGGTAAGGATGAATTTAAAAGAAATGCTGAAAGATGGGGAAATTCATATAGTAAATGGAGTACTTCTATTGAAAGAATGAAAACATTTGCTAAAAATAGAAACTCATACATGATAAAACAAGCAAAATCTTATTTTAATTTAACAGATAGTGAAGTGAAAAAGTATTTTGGGAGTGTAATATGAAACAATATAAATATAGACATGAGTTAAAGTTTAAAATATCTAAAAGTGCTGCTGAAGTATTAAAACAAAAATTGTCTTTAATATTAGAAAAAGATAAATTTGCATATTATAAAGATGGGTCATACTTAATTAAAAGTCTTTATTTTGATAATAGAGAATCGTCCTCTTATTATGAAAAATTAGATGGAGTCTTGTATAGACAAAAGTATAGAATTAGAATATATAATAATGATGATAGTTTTATTAGACTTGAAAAAAAGCTGAAACATAATACGTATACAGCAAAAGAACAAATATTGATTTCAAAAACTATATATAGTAAAATAATAAATGGTAAAATAAATGAAATAGATGATGCTGATGGGTTACTTTTAGATTTCTTAAATGATTATAAGACTAAAGGATTAATGCCATCAATAATAGTTTCATATCATAGAACGGCATTTATATATCCTATAAGTGAAGTTAGAATTACATTTGATTCAGATATTCAAAGTGGACTTTATAACTATGATTTATTTAATGAAGATATGCCAAAGTATTCTATGGATGAAGAAGGAAAAATAGTTTTAGAAGTTAAATTTAATGAGGTATTGCCTTTACATATAGCAAATATATTACAGGATATTCCTGTTTGTAGAGAAGCAGTTAGTAAGTTTGCTATTTGTAGAAAAATAAAATAAGGAAGTGTAAAAAATGAGTATAGTAGATACAATTAAAAAATCAGTATTAGAGAATTTTACAGGAACTGTAACAGCAACAGACATGTTACTTTCGTTGATAGTAGCATTTATAATTGGAATATTTATTATTTATGTATATAGAAAGACATATACAGGAGTTGTTTATTCAAAAGCATTTTCATTGTGTATATTATTGTTAGCAATGGTAACAGCAATGATTATAAGAACAATTAGTTCAAATATTACTTTATCTTTAGGTATGGTTGGTGCTTTATCTATCGTAAGATTTAGAACGGCTATTAAAGAACCTGTTGATACAGCATTTATGTTTTGGGGAATATCAGCAGGGATTATGGCAGGTGCAGGACTTTATATTCCAGCTTTAGTAGCTTCACTTGGAATAGGAATATTATATTTTGTTATATATTTAATGGGATTTAAAGTAGCAACTAGGTATTTACTTGTAATTAAATATAAAGCAAGTGCTCATAATGATGTATTAAAGAAACTAAAAAGTATTAAGAAATTTAAAATTAGAAGCAAATCAATATTTAAAGATGAAGTTGAAATATCTTTAGAAGTTGATTTAAAAGAAAATAGTAAATCTAAATCAAATATTGAAACATCTATAGTAGATCAATTTAATGATGTATCAGGCGTAATAAATGCAAGTCTAATTGCATATCAAAATGATTTTGGAGATTAATAAATATGGCTAAACGTAAAGTACTTAAAATCACTCCTGTATTAGTAACACTAAATATTATAGTGTTACTTATTATTGCTACTTTTTATTCATATAGGTTAGTTAAATATTATAGTTTAGAGAATTCTAATACTAAGAGTGAAGATATAATTTTAGTTGATAGTATAATTAAGACACAAAGTTATGTAGATTTAACCAAAGGTTTAATATTTGATAAAGATAGCAATACTTATACATTTAAGGGAGATGCGGATAATAATTATGTATTATATTCGGGAGTAATATTTAGAATTCTATCAATTGATAAAGATAAAAATATTAAAATGGTAAGTGATAAGTCTTTAACTATGATGTATTCTGGTTTAGAAAAAGGATATAATAGTTCATATATTAATAAGTGGTTAAATAAAAGTAATATAGAACATAGTGGGATATTTGAAAGCGTTTTGTATAGTAGTAATTCTTTTCTTACAAATACTTCTTTATGTGGTGATATAGTTGATGATATAGATAATATTTCTTGTAGTGAAATAAATAAAGATAATAAAATTACATTGTTATCTTTAAGTGACTATAAGAATGCTGGTGGTTCTAAAAGTTTTTTGAATAATGGAGAATCATTTTATTTAAGCAGTATAAATTCTAAAAATGCTAATTATTATATCAATAATGATGGTGATATTGGGACTAATATAGATACAACTAAAATATATGGTGTAAGGCCTGTTATTACAATTAAATCAGAAACTAAATTAATAAAAGGAAACGGAAGTAAAGAAAAACCATATCAATTTGAAAGTCATCAAGTAACTAGTTTATCTAATATTTATGTTGGTGATATTATTAATATTGATGGAATTAATTATAAAGTTGTTGAACTTGGAGAACAGACAGTAAAAGTAGCATTAAATGATATTTATAAATCAAATGGTGAGTCTGTTAAAGTTTATTTTGATAAAACATTGAATACCTATGTTAGTACAAATGCTTTATACAAATATTTAAATAATAATTATTTAAATACAATTAGTATAAAAGATGATATTATTCCTAGGAATTGGTATATTGGAAAACTAACTTTAGACAATTTGGATTATATAGATGTTTATAAAAATGAATCATATGCTAAGATTGGTATGCTTACTTTAGGTGATTTATTTGTTGGTGATGTTAATAATGTATTTACATTATCAAGAGGAATTCAAGATGATACAATAATTAATATTATAAATGATAATGGTAATGTTTATGGCGACTTTATAAATAATTATCATTATGTAAGACCATCATTTTACTTAAGTAAAAATATTAGTATAACAAGTGGTATAGGTACAATAGATGGTCCTTATGAACTAGGTGATATTGATGAGTAGAGAGAAAAAAGAAAAAAAACTAAAAAAAGATAAAAAAAATATTTTTCCTAAATTATTAATTGGTATAGACATGATAGCTATTGTTTGCTTTTTTATTGCTTACGGACCTTTTTCATTTTTTAGAGATTGGTTAGTTACAACAGCGATGACAACTATGTCACATAAATATTTTGCATATGTATTATATAGTGATGAAATGATAGAAAAAGTACTTGATAATAACAGAGTTATTGAAACAGATGAATCAACTGATATTAGTGCTATTGATACATCAGCATCTTTAGATACTGGAGTATATGAATCAATATATGAAGAACAAGTATTAAAAAGAGAAGAAGGAAATAATATATACAAAGTAGTTGATATTAAAGGTGATAATTGGAAGGGCTATATGGTTGTAGTATATGATCCATCTAGACTTAGATTGGTATTTTCTAAAAAATATGGAAAAGGTGGAGATTATGTTTCTACAATTGCAGAAGATAATAATGCTTATATTTCCATTAATGCTTCTGGAGTACAAACTCAAGTAGGTGTTAATAGAATAACAGGTGAAGCAATACTTGATGGAAAAATTGCTGATCAAGGTAGAGCAATAAATAAAGGTGGAGGAATAATAGGTTTTAATAAGGATAATGTATTAGTTTTAACTAAAAAAACAGCGAGTGAAGCAATTAAGGAATATAATATGGATAGAGCGGTAGAATTTGGACCATTCTTAGTAGTTAATGGAAAAATGTCTGAATTTAAAGGAAATGGTGGTTGGGGAATAGCCAATCGAACTGCAATAGGTCAAAGACAAGATGGAATAGTTCTTTTGATTGTAATAGATGGAAGAACATCTCTATCTGCTGGAATTTCTATGAAAGAGTTGGCAGAGTTATTTGTAAAGTATAAAGCATATAATGCTGCA
This sequence comes from bacterium, assembly GCA_029007115.1. Lineage (GTDB taxonomy): Bacteria > Bacillota_I > Bacilli_A > RF39 > UBA660 > CAG-1000. The sequence goes on from JAQXHG010000037.1 coordinate 62,197, forward strand.
AATTTAGATGGTGGAGGTTCATCTATTCTTTATGGTAAAAGAGATATAAATGCAACAAAGAGTGAGATAATAAGTAATCCAAAAGGATATAACTATGATGGTGAAAGGCGCTTGCCAAATGCGTGGATGATAATCCCACAGGAAGGAGATATAGAAAATAATGATTGAGATTAATAAAAAAAGCCCTAAGGTTTATTTGATTTGTGGAAAAGCTAAACATGGTAAAGATACTTTTTCAGCGTTTTTAAAAGAAGAATATGAGAAAAACGGAAAGAAAATAATCGTAACGCAACTATCTAAATATATAAAATATTATGCTCGTGAAATGACCGGATGGAACTTAACAGAAGAAGATAAGCCAAGAGAACTACTTCAGCAATTAGGAACTAATGTTATAAGAGAATATTTACAAAAAGATGATTTATTTATAAATAGAATGATAGATGATATTGAGGTGTTTAGTTGTTTTTATGATGCGATTATTATTAGTGATGTTAGATTAAAAAAAGAAATATATGATCTTAAAAAAGCATATCCTGAATTAATAACTATACATATTAATAGACCAAACTTTGATAATGGCTTAACTGAAGAGCAAAAAAGACATAAAACTGAAGTTGATTTAGATGATTTTACAGATTTTAATATTAATATCGAGAATACTACATTAGAAAAATTAAAAAAAGATGCATCAATTGTATACATAAATAATGAAAGTTAGGTGTAAAAATGAAAAGTATAAAGAATGTTAATGTAAAAGGAAAAAGAGTTTTAGTTAGAGTTGATTTTAATGTACCAATCAAGGATGGTAAAATTACTGATGATACTAGAATAGTAGGTAGTCTTGAAACAATTAATTACTTAATTGAAAAGGGTGCTAAAATTATATTGTTATCTCATTTAGGAAGGGTTAAATCTGATGAAGATAAGAAAAAGAATAGTTTAAGTATTGTTGCAAAAAAATTATCATCAATGGTGAATGTTCCTGTATATTTTGTTCCAACTACAAGAGGTAGTATTATTGAAGAGACTATTAAAAACTTATTAGATGGAGAAATACTATTGCTAGAAAATACGAGATTTGAAGATTATCCAAAAACATTAGAAAGTTCATGTGATGAGGCTTTATCTAAATATTGGGCTAAGCTTGGTGATATATTTGTTCTTGATGCATTTGGAAGTGCACATCGATGCCACGCGTCAACTTATGGTATATCAAAATATATTCCATCATATGCTGGATTCTTAGTAGAAAAGGAAACTAATATGTTAGATGAGGCAATAAGTAAAGAAAAGACACTTATACTAGGTGGTGCTAAAGTTGATGATAAAATAGGAGTAATAGATAATTTAATAAATACATCAGATTATTTATTACTTGGAGGGGCTATGTGTTTTACCTTTTTAAAAGCAGATGGTGTAAATGTTGGTAAAAGTATTGTATCTACTGAAAATATAGAATATGCTTCTAAAGTTCTTAATAAAAATAAAAATAAAATATTAATGCCTATTGATGTAGTTACACAAAATGGAATTAAAGATATAGATAAATTAGATAGTGAAGATATTGGTTATGATATTGGACCTAAAACTATAAAGAAATATCAAGAAGTACTAAAAAATAGTAAATTAGTTTTATGGAATGGACCTCTTGGAATGTATGAAGAAAAAGACTATGAAAATGGTACTAAAGAAATTTTAGAATTTTTAAGTAAACAAAAATATCATACAATTTTAGCAGGTGGTGATATTGTGGCATCATCAAAATATTTTAATGTAAATCTTTACTATGTATCTACTGGCGGTGGTTCTACACTAGAGTATCTAGAAGGAAAGAGATTTAAAACTTTGGAAAGATTAAACGGAGAATAATGTATGAAAAAAGTAATTCTTAACCATAAGAGTTATTTAATGTATGATGAAATAGTAGAGTTTAAAAAAGAATTTGAAACCTTAAATTATAATAATATTGAATTTATATTATTTCCTTCAGTACAATATTTGAGTATATTTAATAATGCAAATTATTCTGTTGGAACCGAGAATTTCTTTTCAGTTAAAGAAGGTGCTTTTTCTGGAGAAATTAATTTAGAATCTCTCAAAAGTATGAAAATCAACTATACTTTAATTGGTCAATATCAAAGAATTAAGATAATTGGTGAAACTAGTAAAATTATAAAAGAGAAATTATTTAAATCATTAAGTAGTAAATGTAATACACTCCTTTGCATTGGAGAAAGTAAAAATACGAATAGAGCATTTTATTCTATAAAGAAAGAAATTAATATGTATTTAAAATCTATAGAAAAGAGTTATCTAAAATATTTATCTATAGTATACGAGCCAAAATATTTAACTAATAATGTGAATTTACATAAACTAAAAGAAATAGTAAATCGAATAAAAATATATATGAAGAATAAATATAATACTAGTGTTGAAGTTTATTATAGTGGTTTTATTGATGAGAATGATGTTAGTAGTTTGTTTAATTTATTTGATGGTATTGTTCTTAATAAAAAGAGTACTAATATTGAAGAAATAAAGAAAATATGTAATATATTAGAAGATGAATAATCTTCTTTTTTAATAAATTTATACATAAAAACAATTTTTTATGTATATTTAAATATAATAATGTGAATAAAATGTAATAAAAGTATTTTTCGACATAATATGATACTTTAAGACAAAATATGACATACTACACCGTAGAAAAAAATATAATTTTGGTATTATAATAGAATAAAAGGAGAGATTATGAAAGTTAAAGTATTAGTAGTAGATGACAATGAAGTGTTAGTAAATTTAATTATGAAGTACTTTAATGGTAGTAAAGAAATAGAAATAATAGGAAGGGCATCAAATGGTATAGAGGCAATAGAAATGATAAAAACAAAGGAGTTTGATGTTTTATTGTTAGATTTAATTATGCCTTTAAAAGATGGCATAGGAGTATTAGATTATATGAAAGAGAGTAATATAAAGAAACAAGTTATTATGATGAGTTCATATAATCAAGAAGATATAATTAGAAAAATAAGCGAATATGGTGTTAGATATTTCGCATTAAAACCTTTTGATATGAATGATATTAGAAAGAAAATAATTGAGCTTAATATTTCAAAAATAAATAATGAAAGACTATTAGAATTGCCTGATAAAACAATTCAAATTCAAGTAACAAATCTTTTACATGAACTTGGAATTCCATCTCACATAAAAGGATATCAATATATAAGAACAGCAATTTTAATGGTATATGATAATCCTGGTTTTATAGGAGGAATAACTAAAGAATTATATCCTGATATATCAATAAGATTTAATACATCTATTCAAAGAGTAGAAAGAGCAATAAGACATGCGATTGAAGTAGCATGGTTAAGAGGGGATATAGATTTAATGGAAAAAATATTTGGCCATAGTGTTGATATAGATAGGGCAAAGCCTACAAATTCTGAATTTATTGTTACAATTGCAGATAAATTAAGATTAGATATGTTAAATGTAAAAGCGTAAGTAAAATTATGCTTTTTTCATTGAAATAAAAATAATGGTATGTTTATAATTAAGTATAAGATAGGAGAATTAATATGAATGAAAGTAACAATTTTAATCAGGGGCAAGTAACAAATAGTGAACCTCAATTGAGTAATACTCAAAATGTGGTTGGAAATGATATGAATACAGCTACAAATCAAAGTATGTTCAATAACAGCGTATCACCTGCAGTTGAAGGCTCAAAAAGTCCAAAGAATAAAGTAATGATAATTGCTTTAATAGCGGCAATATTAATAATTATTGTATTATTGTGCTTATTAGTTTTTAAAAAAGATGATAAATTAACACCACCTACTGAAATAATACCTAATGAAGATAAAACAAAAGAAAATATTAAATATTCTGATAATATAAAACATGAAGAAAAAGCAATAGAACTTTATGGACAAAAATATATTATTTTAGAACTTGAAAATTCAAATAATGATAATGTATGGTGTGAAGTTTCTATAGAATTATATGATGAAAACAATAATTTATTAGACACTGCTAAAGAATATATTTCACATTTTGAAGCTAAACAAAAAGCTAAATTGATAGCAAGATCATATAGTATAGATGATTTTGCAAGTTATAAAGTATTTGTAGATGCTAAAAAAGAATATTCAAGTATTAAGTCATTTATTGATAGTGTTGAAGTTAAAAAAAGTGATAATGGAAAGGTTTATTCAGTTCAATTATTTAATAAATCAGATGAAACTATAAATATAGATGCTAGTGTAATTTTTTATAAAAATGAAGAAATAGTTTATGTTGATAGTATATTTGCTAATGATTTATTACCTGGAAGAAGTGAAAATGAAACATATAATTATCAAGAAGGGTACCGCAAATTTAAATTTGACAAGTGTGAAGTAGTAATTAATGCAGCATATTCGGATATTGAAAATTAATAAATAATGTATATAAAAATAATTTGTTTAAATTATATTATATGGATAAAATTATAGATATTTTAATGAAATCAAAAATATTGTATAATAGATTAAAACGAGAGGAGATTTATATAATATGTATTACAGTGTAGAAGAATTGAGTAATAATCTTGAAGAAAAATTATTTGGACTAGGTATCGATCCTAAATTTAAGGAAAATCCTGCTTTTGAAGCGGCATTATCAAATATTAAAAGTTTAATTCTTAATATGCATATATTTGATAAAGCAAAAGATGTAACAGTTAAGCAAGAAGGAAAAGGAATGTATTTTGAATGGACTTCTGAGAGTGGGAAAAAATACTCTATGAATATTTTTAGTCTTAATCCTAATACTTTTACATGTGTTAGAACTGAGGAAAGTGTTCCATTTGTTTCTTCAGATGGAGAAAATATAAGAGAAAAAAGCGCAATTGAAGAAATTGCAACTATTGATGAATATGGTTTTATTACTTTAACAACAAATACATCTTATGTTGATAATGTTAATTGTAATTTTGATGAATGTTACAACACTACTCATACAAGCAAGAAATATTATACATCAAAAGGAATAATGAGAGATAGAGAAGATAAGGGATTCTCAAGATGTAAGATACCATTTAGTTTTGATTTTGTAAAAGAAGGTATAATGCTTGATACTCCAAGAAATTCTAATAACCATAGACATCAAACAAGAACTATTTTAGTAAGGGAAAAACTAGATACTGCTCAAATGGTTGTTGAAGTTGATGGGAAAGGAATTGTATATTCTGCTAAAACACGTCTAGATCAACAACATGGCTTAAGAGATATGGAAGTATATACAGGTGGTATTCTTTATCCACAAGATGTAGTTATTTCACCTTTGTCCCATGATGAAATAGAAAAAATGATTCAAAGAGAAAGTAATCCTAAAATTGCAGAGGGTTTAAGAGAGTGTGCTGTAGGAAGAGAAAATTATTATTATAACTCAGCAGAAGACAGAAACTTTATTTGTGAAAATATGTCAAAATCGCAGGGTATCTCAAGATAAATTTGTATAATATTTGAAAAATAATGGATATTTAAATTAATATGAGTTAATGGGTAATTGATATAAATAGTTTATAAGGGATTGTAATTACAATTCTTTTATTTTAATCGTTTAAATTAATATTGATACCTATATTTATTAATATATTTTTTGGTAAAATTACTTTTTTTAAAAAAATAATTCATATTTAAAATTTAATAGCTTATAACTTCATTTAATATCTTTTTCTTTTATATTTTTTTTACTTGTGTTACAATTGTAGCAGGTGAATTATGAAAAAAGTTATATTATTAATATTAGATGGATTTGGTTTAAGAGATAGTGAAAATGGTAATGCTATTAAAATGGCAACATTACCTAACATTACTAATATACTATCGACTTATTCAGTTAGTGAGTTAGAAACGAGTGGAGAAGATGTTGGATTACCATCTGGTGTAAGTGGAAACAGTGAAGTTGGACATATTACCATTGGTGCTGGTAGAACTGTTAAGCAACCATATACTATAATAAATGATAGTATAAAAGATAAAAGTTTCTTTGAAAATGATAATTTATTAGATTTAATTGATCACGTAAATAGTAATGATTCAACATTACATTTAATTGGTATGATATCTGATGCAGGAAATCATTCAAGTATTGATCACTTTTATGCAGCTTTAGCACTTGCTAAAATAAAAAAAGTAAAGAGTGTTGTATTTCATTTTATAACAGATGGAATGGATAGTAATATATCTGCTTTAGAACATATTAATTCATTTATGGAAAAAGCAAATAAATTACAATTAGGAATAGTAGGAACTATATCTGGTAGATACTATGCTATAGATAGTGAAAATGGTTATGATAAGGTTAAAAAAGTATATGATGCTTTAGTATATAATAAAGGAAATAATATGTCAGATTATGCTAGATGTTTGGAACTTCATTATAAAAATAATATTACTGATGAATATATAAATCCAAGTATAATAACTAAAGGAAGTAATATTAAAGATAATGATGGTGTTCTGTTTGTAGATTTTAGATGTGAAAGAATGGATAAACTTATTTCCTCTTTGGTTGAAGATAGTTTTAATATGTTTAGTGTGAAAACTTTAAAAAATGTTAAATATGCTGCACTATATAGTACTAATGAAAAAATCCAAGGTATTTATACAAATGAAGTAATATCTAATACATTTGGAAAATATCTAGCGGGTCTTGAATTTAAGCAAGCAAGAATAGCTGAAGCTGTAAAATATCCTCATGTTACTTATTTCTTTGATGGAGCTGAGGAGTTTTCTGATAAAAATTTATATAAAATATTAGTACCTTCTCCAAATGTTGCTAGATATGATATGAAACCTGATATGAGTATAGCTAAAGTTACAACCGCTGTATTAAATACTATAGATGATGATTTTGATTTTATTTTAGTTAATTTTGCAAATCCAGATGTAGTAGGACATACTGGTAATATACCAGCAACTCTTAGAGCTTTAGAGGCTTGTGATATATGCTTAGGTAAAATACTTGAAAAAGCAAATGAAAATTTTTATGAAGTAGTTATTACATCTGATCATGGCAATGTCGAATGCATGAAAGATGAAAATGGAAAAGTAATAACATCACATACTTCTAATAAAGTTCCATTTGTAATTTGTAATAGTAATTATAAATTGAAAAAGAGTGGTTCATTAAAAGATGTTATACCAACTGTCATTGATGTCTTTGAAATAAGTAAACCAAAAGAAATGACGGGGGAGAGTTTAATAATAAAGGAGTAAATACACAAAGAAAAATTGTGTATTTTTTATTTAATAAAACAAAATTAAAGATTTACACAATTAAAAATATGTGTTAAACTATATAATAGAAGAAAGTAGGGATTGGAATGAATGATACAAATAATAATCCAGTAGTCGGTAATACTAATGGTGCAGTAAATACAGCTCAAGTGCCAACTACTTTAGAGCAACCATCAACAGTAGTACAACCAGCACAAACATCTTTAGCGTTAGAGACTGCTCAAGTGACTGTTCCATCACCACCAGCACCTTCACAAGAAGTACCTGCTAATCCTGCAAAAACAGAGCAAGTAAATAATAGTGATGATAATGAAGAAAATAAAGGTGGGGAAACTAATAAAAAAGAATTTCCATATACAGCTATAATAATTGGAATAATACTAATTTTTATAGCTTTTGCTTATTATTTCTTTTATATAACTCCTACCAGAGTATTAGATGAAGCCATTAACGACATATTTGAAAATATTAAGAGTGTTGCTTCTGGAATAACTAATCCACAAAATGATACAATGGAGATTGATTTAAAGGGTAAGCTTCGTACAGAAGGTCGCGAATATGAAGGATTGGAAGATATTAAATTTTTAAATAATTTAATTGTTAATGCAACAATTGAAGCTGATTTAAAAAATCTAAATTTAGGTTTTGCAGTAGAATCCGATGTAAAAGACACTACCGGTATGAAATATCCTGAAAATATTGACTTGGCAATTGATAGTATTGGTAATAAGTTTTATATAGAAGTAGGAGATAGAATTGCTAAATATCATAGTTCTAATAATTTAGAAGATAAATTTTCTTTAAATTATAAAAGGATTAATGATGCTGTAGATGTATTTGAAGAAATGAAAAATCAAGTATTAGATATAATACAAGAAGATCAATTATCTAGAAGCATATCAACTAAAAAGATTAATAATCAAACAGCAATTGCAATTAAAGCACATGTTAAACTAGATAATAAGACAATATCTGATATTTATTATACAGGTTTTGGTAATTTATTAAAAAGTGATGAATTTATAAAAAAATGGGCTAATGTATTTGCAATAACTGAAGAAGAAGCAACTATTATGTTGCAATATATTAATGACAGAGATGTTAAAACAGACAACATTGAAGTTAACTTATATATGAATCTTGCTAACACTCAATTAATTGGTTTTGATGTAACTGTTGGAAATTATTATTTTGAGTTAAATTCTTTAAATGGCTTTTATTATATAGATATTAAAGTGTTAGATAATGGATTTGAAGTTTTAGATGTTGAAGTAGAATATGATACATATCATGGTGTATTAAATGGAGTTGGTACTCTTGATGTTCAAACTGGATATCTAATTGTACATTTTGATTATACAAGAATTGAATCAGAAGACACTAATAAAATGACGGGTAATACATTAGATTTTAAATTTTATGATGATGATAATGGTAAACCATTTTGTACACTAGATTTCACGCTCGATATAGCATATGATAAGGACATTAATATTGCTAATATTGAGGAGGCTATAAATATTATAGAATTAGAGCCTGGTGAAATTAATAAACTAATAACACTTACAGATAAATTAACTTATGAGACATTATTCGTAACTAAGAAGTTAGTATTAAATAGATTACCTGCTAATTTAGCAGATGCTGCAGTTAGTGAATATGAAAAACTGATAAGAGATGCAATTGAAAAAGAAATTGTTAATATGGTTGATGCATACTTAAATGAGTTAACACCTCAACAATTATTAGTTTTATTTAGTTCTTCAGAAGAGCAACAAAAATTAATGAAGAAGATATCTTTTATGTCTGATGAAAATAAAGCGAAAGTTTTAAAAATAGTAAGTGAATTAAAAATAAAATTACAATCTGGTCAAGTTTCTGTTCAAAAACCATCTGTTAGTGAGAATAATAAAAAAGAAGAAACAAAAGTAACTACAAAGGATGCTACTCCTAGTGTTTAATTGTAAAAATAAGGGAAAATCGCAAAAAAATGCTTGATTTTCCTTTTATTTTGCACTATAATGTATAGGAAACGACTGGCGATGATGTGTGAAGTTGCTGATACACCAGGTTAGGTTGAATTAAATTCCTAATTAAATATCAGGTAATTCACATTGAGCAAGTCTATAAAAAATTATAGGCGAAGGAGGAATTAATATGTCTAAAGACAAAATTAGAATCAGACTAAAATCTTTTGATCATAGAAGTATTGATCAAGCAGCAGCTAAAATTGTTGAGACTGTTAAAAGAACTGGTGGATTAGTTAGTGGTCCTGTACCACTACCAACTGAGATCGAAAAGATCACTATATTAAGAGCTGTTCACAAATATAAAGATGCTCGTGAACAATTCGAGATTAGAACACACAAAAGATTAATCGATATCGAAAATCCAACAAAGGAAACAATTGATGCGTTAGTACACATGGATTTACCTAGTGGTGTAGATATTGAAATCAAAAAGTAATAATAATTAGAGGAGGAAAAATGAAAGGAATCTTAGGACGTAAAGTTGGAATGACTGAAGTATTCACAACTAACGGAAAATTAATACCTGTTACAGTAGTAGAAGTTGAGCCAAATGTTGTAACTCAAATAAAAACTACTGAAAAAGATGGGTATGAGGCTATTCAGTTAGGTGCTTTTGATAAAAAAGAAAAAGTATCTAATAATCCTGAAAAAGGACATGCAAAAAAAGCAAATACATCACCTAAGCGCTTCTTAAAAGAAATAAGAGGAGTTGATACTGCTTCTTATACACTTGGACAAGTAATCGAAGCTGATGTATTTAAAAGTGGAGACACTGTTGATGTAACTGGTATATCAAAAGGTAAAGGTTTCCAAGGTGTAATTAAGAGATGGAATCAATCTCGTGGACCAGAGACTCATGGTAGTACATATCATAGACGTGTTGGTTCTATGGGTACTATGAGACCAATGAGAGTATTAAAAGGTAAAAAATTACCAGGACATATGGGTCATGAACAAATTACTATTCAAAATTTAATGATAGTAGATGTTGATACTGAAAATAAATACATTTTAGTAAGTGGAAATGTTCCAGGACCTAAAAATTCATATGTATTCATTAAAGAAGCTATTAAAGGTAGCAAATATACAGAACCTGTAGAATTAATTTCTTATGAAGAAGAAGTTGATACTGTTGAAAATGAAAATGTTACTGAAGAAGTCGTTGAAAATGTAGCAGAAGAAACTCAAACAGTTGAAACTAACAATAGTGAGGAGGTTTCTGAATAATGGCAAAAACTCAAGTTTTAAACCTTAAAGGTGAAAAAGTTAAAGATATTACTCTTAAAGATAGCGTATGGAATGTTGAAGTTAATGAAAGCGTTGTGCATGATGCAATTGTACTTGCTCAAGCATCTTTAAGACAAGGAACAGCTTCTACTAAAACTAGAAGTGAAGTATCAGGCGGTGGAAGAAAGCCATATAAACAAAAAGGTACTGGTAATGCAAGACAAGGATCTACTAGAAGCCCACAATGGCCAGGTGGTGGAATTGTTTTTGGACCAAAACCAAGAAAATATGATAAAAAGCAAAATAGAAAAGAAAGAAGATTAGCATTAAAGAGTGCTTTAACATCTAAATTACAAGATAAAGAATTAGTTGTTGTAGAAAATTTAAATCTTGAAAATAATAAGACTAAAACATTTAATGAAGTATTAAAGAATCTTAAAGTTGATAAAAAAGCTTTAATTGTATGTGCTGATGAGAATGAAAATTTATATTTAGCATCTAGAAATAATAATAAGGTTGCTTTAGTATTAGCAAATGAAATTAATGTATTAGATTTAATAGCAACTGATTATTTAGTAATAGATGAATCTTCAATTAAGAAAATCGAGGAGGTGCTTAGCTAATGAGTATAATCATAGCACCAGTTATTACTGAAAAAAGTGAAGCTTTAAAAGCAAATGAAAATGTATATGTATTTAAAGTATCAAAGAAAGCTAATAAAACACAAATTAAAAATGAAATAGAAAAACAATTTGGTGTTAAAGTAGTTAATGTTAATACAGTAAATGCAGTACAAAAGAAGAGAAGAGTAGGAAGATATACAGGTTTAAGTGCTGCTTATAAAAAAGCATATGTAAAACTTGCTGAAGGCTCTTCTATAGAATACTAGGAGGGAAGATATGCCAATAAAGAATTTTAAGCCTAATACTCCTGGAACAAGAGGAATGAGTACACTTGTTAATGAGGAAATCACAACAAGTACACCTGAAAAAAGTCTTCTTGTTAAAAATAGTAAAAAAGGCGGAAGAAATAATCAAGGTAAAATTACTGTTCGTCATATAGGTGGAGGAGCAAAAAGAAAATATCGTTTAATAGATTGGAAAAGAAATAAAGACGGTATCGAAGGAAGAGTTGCTACTATCGAATATGATCCAAACAGAAGTGCAAACATTGCATTAGTTAATTATGCAGATGGAGAAAAAAGATATATAATTGCTCCACTTAATTTAAAAGTTGGAGATAAAATAGAAAGTGGTGCAACAGCTGATATTAAAGTTGGAAATGCATTACCACTTGAAAACATTCCTGTAGGTACATTAGTTCATAATGTAGAAATGAAACCAGGAGCAGGAGCTAAGATAGCAAGAAGTGCTGGAAGTAGTGTTCAAATTCTTGGTAAAGAAGGAAAATATGTAATCGTTAGATTAAAAAGCGGTGAAACTAGAAAATTACTTAGTACATGCCGTGCTACTATCGGTGAAGTAGGAAATACTGATTATGAACTTGTTAATTTAGGTAAAGCAGGTAGAAAAAGACATATGGGAATTAGACCTACTGTTCGTGGATCTGTTATGAACCCTAATGATCACCCACATGGTGGTGGTGAAGGTAGAGCACCAATCGGTCGTGCACAACCAATGACACCTTGGGGTAAACCAGCTCTAGGACTAAAAACTAGAAAAACTAAAAAAGCATCTGAGAAATTAATCATGACTCGTCGTAAGAAATAATTAAGAAAGGAACCGTAAAATGTCAAGAAGTTTAAAAAAAGGACCTTATACATTCCCTAGACTATTAAAAAGAGTTAGAGAATTAAATGAAAAAGGTAAAAAAGAAGTTATAAAAACTTGGTCAAGACGTTCAACTATATACCCTGAATTTGTAGGACATACATTTGCTGTTCATAATGGACGTGAATTCATTCCTGTATATGTAACTGAAGATATGGTAGGTCATAAATTAGGTGAATTTTCATTAACTCGTAAATTCACTGGACATGCCGGAAGCGGTAAAAAGTAGGAGGGTAGCAGATGGAAACTTATAGTATACATAAAGGTGCATCAATTGCGCCAAGAAAAGCAAGAATGACTCTTGATCTTATTAGAGGTAAAAGTGTATCTCAAGCTGAAGCAATCTTACTTACTACAAATACAAAAGCAAGTAGATTAATAATAAAAGTTCTAAATTCAGCAGTAGCAAATGCTGTTAATAACTTTGGAGCTAAGAAAGAAGACTTAGTTATTAAAGAAACTTATATTAATGAAGGAAGAACTTTAAAGAGAAGAAAAGCTGCTTCTCATTCAAGAGTAGCTAAAAATTATCATAGAACAAGTCATATTTATGTTGCCGTAACAGATAATGTGACAGAAGTGAAGGAGGACTAAACATGGGACAAAAGGTAAGTCCAGTCGGACTTAGAGTTGGTATCAACAGAGATTGGGAAAGTAAATGGTATGCACCAACTAAAGATTTTGCTAAAAATTTAAATTCTGATTTAAAAATTAGAAATTATTTAGAAAAAGCTTTAAAAGGATGTTCAGTTGCTTCTATAGTTATTGAAAGAAATAAGAAAAGAACAAATGTTATTATTAATACATCAAAACCTGGTATCGTTATTGGTAAAGGTGGAGCTGATATTGAAAAACATAAAAAAGCTATTAAAAAATTGACTGGTGAAGAAGTATATTTAAATATTGTTGAAGTGAAGAATCCAGATTTAAATGCTGCATTAGTAGCTGAATCAATCGCACTTCAAATACAAAATAGAGCTTCATTCAGAGCAGTTCAAAAAAGAGCTATTAGAAATACAATGAAAGCAGGAGCTGTTGGTATTAAAGTAGCTGTATCTGGTCGTCTAGCAGGAGCTGAAATGGCTCGTACTGAAGGATATACAGAAGGTACTGTACCACTACATACACTAAGAGCTGATATAGATTATGCTCATAAAGAAGCAGATACAATCTATGGTAAAATTGGTGTTAAAGTATGGATTTATAAAGGTGAAATACTTCCTGCTAAAAAGAAAATAGGAGGTAAAAAAGATGTTAATTCCAAAGAGAACTAAATATAGAAAACCTCATAGAGTTAGTTATGAAGGAAAAGCTAAGGGTAATACACAACTTACTCAAGGTGAATACGGATTAATGGCTAAAGAAGGAGCATACATTACTGCAAGACAAATTGAAGCAGCAAGAATTGCTATGACTCGTTATATGAAATCATTTAAAAGAGGAAAAGTATTTATAAATATATTCCCACACTTAGCAAGAACTAAGAAACCAGCTGAGGTTCGTATGGGAAGTGGAAAAGGTAATGTTGAAGAGTGGGCAGCAGTAGTAAAAGAAGGTAAAATTATGTTTGAAATGACTGATGTTACTGAAGAAATTGCTCGTGAAGCGTTTCGTCTTGCTGGACACAAATTACCAATTAAAACAAAATTTGTAGCAAAGGAAGTGACTAAATAATGAAAATGGTAGAAATTAGAAAATTAGCCACTGAAGATTTAAATAAGAAACTTGAAGAAAATAAAAAAGAATTATTTAATCTAAAATTCGCATCAGCAACTGGTAATTTAGAAAAACCACATAGAATTAAGGAATTAAGACATGAGGTTGCTAAAATTAAAACAGTTATTAGAGAAAGAGAATTAAGTAAGGAGGAGGCAAACTAATGGAAAAAGAAAAACAAGAATTAATAGGTAAAGTAGTAAGTGCATCTTGTGATAAAACTATAACTATCGCAGTTGTTACTTCTAAAAAGCATCCACTTTACAAAAAAAATGTAAAAACTACTAAAAAATATGCAGTACATGATGAAGAGAATAAAGCTAAAGTAGGAGATATAGTTAAAGTAGTATCTTCTCGTCCTCTATCTAAAACAAAAAGATATGTATTAGATAGTATCATTGAGGAAGCTGTTATTCTTTAATAAGAAAGGAGAGAGTTATGATACAACCAGAAAGCCGTTTAAAGGTAGCTGACAATTCAGGAGCTCGTGAAATCTTAGTAATCAGAGTACTTGGTGGAAGCAAAGTTAAAAGCGGTAATATAGGAGATGTTGTTATTGGAACAGTTAAAAAAGCTATTCCAAATTCAAATACTCCAAAAGGAAAAGTAGTTAAAGCTGTTATTGTAAGAACAGTTCAAGGTGTAAGAAGAGCTGATGGAAGTCATATTAAATTTGACGACAACGCTTGTGTATTAATAAAAGATGATAATAGTCCTGTTGGAACTCGTGTTCTAGGACCTGTAGCTAGAGAACTTCGTGATAAGAACTATATGAAAATTATTTCACTAGCTCCAGAAGTATTATAGGAGGATTACTCATGAAATTAAAAGTTGGAGATAATGTTCGCGTTATTACTGGAAGTAATAAAGGCAAAGAAGGAAAAGTATTAAAAGTATTTAGAAAAGAAAATAAAGTTTTAATTGATGGTGTTAATATTGTTAAGAAGCATGTTAAACCAAATCGTCAAAATGAAACTGGTGGAATTCTTGAAGTAGAAGCTCCTATTCATATTTCTAATGTTAAAGTACAAGATAAGAAAGAGAAAAAGGAAACTAAAAAAGAAGTAAAAGAAACAAAAGAAAAGAAAGCTTCTAAGAAAAAAGAAGAAAAAGAAAGTAAGTAGGTGAATTATGGAAACATTAAAAAAATTATATGAAGAAGAAATAGTTCCAAATTTAACTAAAAAGTTTAACTACTCTACTAAAATGCAAGTGCCTAGATTAGAAAAAATAGTTCTAAATATGGGTGTAGGAGATGCTATTGCTGATCAAAAATATTTAGATGCAGCAGTTAAAGATTTAGAAGCAATCTCTGGACAAAAACCAGTTGTTACAACTGCTAAAAAGTCAATTGCAGGTTTCAAACTTAGAGAAGGAAACAAGATTGGATGTAAAGTAACTTTAAGAGGTGAAAATATGTATAACTTCTTAAATAAATTAATTACAATCGCACTTCCAAGAGTTAGAGATTTTAGAGGAATATCTAAAAATAGTTTTGATGGAAGAGGTAATTATACTCTTGGTATCAAAGAGCAATTAGTATTTCCTGAAGTAGAATATGATCAAGTTGTTAAAGTTAGAGGACTTGATATCGTTATTGTTACTACTGCTAATACTAACGAAGAAGCACTAGCTTTATTAACTGAGTTTGGGTTACCTTTTAGAAAGTAGGAAAGGAAATATTTATGGCAAAGAAAAGTAAATTAATATCTCAAGCAAGAGGTAGCAAATTCTCTACTAGAAACTATACAAGATGTAGTAGATGTGGTCGTCCACACGGAGTTTTAAGCAAATTTGGTGTATGCCGTATCTGTTTTAGAGAACTTGCATATAAAGGACAAATACCAGGCGTTAAAAAATCAAGCTGGTAAAATAAATCAATTAAAATATAAACCAAAACATTAACAGGCAGTGTTAATAAGAAGGGAGGCCTATTATGGTTAATGACACAATAGCAGATATGCTTACAAGAATTCGTAATGCTAATGCTATGAAGTATAAAACTGTTGAAATACCAGGTACTAAAATGACAAAAGGTATTGCTGATATTTTAACTAAAGAAGGTTTTATAGATGGTTATGACACTAACAAATTAGCTGTTGGTGAAATGCTAGTATTAAACCTTAAATATTCAAAATCTAAAGAAAGAGTAATTACTGGTCTTAAGAGAATTAGTAAACCAGGATTACGTGTATATGCTAAAGCTGATGAAATGCCAAGAGTACTAAATGGTTTAGGAATTGCAATTGTATCAACTTCAGAAGGTCTTATGACTGATAAAGAGGCAAGAAGCAAAAAACTTGGTGGAGAAGTTTTGGCATACATATGGTAGGTGTGTTATGAGTAGAATCGGAAATAGAATATTAACTATTCCATCTGGAGTAGAAGTAAATGTTGATGGTAATAAAGTAACAACTAAAGGACCAAAAGGAACATTAGAATTTATATTTAAAGATGCTAATGTTGATGTTAAAGTTGAAGATGGAAAAGTAAGTGTAACAAGAAAAGATGAATCTAAAATATCTAAACAATTACATGGTACTACAAATGCAACTATTAACAATATGATGATTGGTGTAAGTGAAGGATTTAAAAAGGAATTAGAAATCAATGGTGTTGGTTATAGATTCCAAGTTCAAGGTAATAAATTAATTATTTCTGCAGGTTATTCTCATCCAGTAGAAATGCAAGCACCAGAGGGCGTAAAAATTGAAATGCCTGAAAAATCTCAAACTGAATTAATCGTTAGTGGATATGATAAACAAGTAGTTAGTGAATTTGCTGCTAAAGTAAGAGAAGTTAGAAAACCAGAGCCTTACAAAGGTAAAGGTATTAAGTATAAAGATGAACATATCCGTCGTAAAGAAGGAAAGAAAGCTGCATAGGAGGTAAAGAATGATAAAAAAAGAATCAAAAAATGTAATGAGAATTAAAAGACATAAAAAGATAAGACAAAATTTATCTGGTAATGAAACAACTCCTAGACTTTGTGTTTTTAGAAGTAATACTGCTATTTATGCACAATTAATAGATGATGTTAAAGGTGTAACATTAGCAAGTTCATCTTCTTTAGAACTAAAAGTAAAGAATAATAATATGGAAGCAGCAACTGCAGTTGGAAAAGATATTGCAGAAAAAGCTAAAAAAGCTAAGATCAAAAAAGTAGTATTTGATCGTGGTGGATACCTATATCACGGACGCATTAAAGCTTTAGCAGATGCAGCTCGTGAAAATGGACTAGAATTCTAGGGAGGAAAATTATGAACGATAATAGAAAAAATACTCGTGAACCTAAGAAACTATATGAAGATAAGATTATATCTATAGGTAAAGTTACTAAGGTTACACAAGGTGGACGTAATTTTAGATTTTCAGCTACTGTTGCAGTTGGAGATAGAAAAGGTAGAGTTGGAATTGGTACTGGTAAGAGTAAGGAAATTCCTGTTGCTGTATCTAAGGCTATTAAGGAAGCTGAAAAGAATATAGTACATGTTAACTTAGTAGATAACAGAACAATTTCTCATGAAGTTACTGGTGTTTGTGGAGCTGCTAAAGTATTAATTAGACCTGCTAAAGCTGGTCGTGGAATTATTGCAGGTGGAGCTTCAAGAATTGTATTAGAACTTGCTGGTGTTAAAGATGTTGTTGCTAAATCTTTAGGAAGTAATACTCAAATTAATACAGCTAAAGCTACAATTCAAGCATTAGAAAATCAAAGAACTATTGAACATGTTGCTCAGTTACGTGGAAAAACTGTTGAGGAGGTTTTAAACTAATGAAATTACATGAATTAAGTAAAGTTGAAGGATCTACTCACAGAAGAAAAGTTGTTGGACGTGGACCAGGAAGTGGTCATGGTAAAACATCTACTCGTGGTGAAAAAGGTCAAAAAGCAAGAAGTGGTGGAGGAGTTCATATGTGGTTTGAAGGTGGACAAACTCCATTATATAAGAGACTTCCAAGAAGAGGTTTCTCAAATGCAAGATTTGCAACTAAATATGCAATTGTTAATGTATCAGATTTAAATAGATTTAAAGATGGAGATGTAGTTACTCCTGAATTATTAAAAGAATCTGGTTTAGTAAAAAAAGAATTAAATGGAATTAAGATATTAGGAAATGGTAAGTTAGAAAAGAAATTAACAGTAAAAGCTAATTTATTTACTAACTCAGCTATTGCTAAGATAGAGGAATTGGGTGGAACTACGGAGGTGATTTAAGATGTTTGCTACATTTAAGCAAATATTTAGATCTTCTAACAAAGACTTAAGAGTTAGAATATTGTTTACACTTTGCGTTTTATTTATATTTGCACTTGGAAACGCTATTACAATTCCTGGTATGAATGTTATAACAGGTGATATTGGATTTTTAGAATTATTTAATGCTATGAGTGGTGGAGGATTAAAACAATTTTCAATTTTTGCACTAGGTGTTATGCCTTATATTACAGCATCAATAATAATTCAAATTCTTCAAATGGATATTATTCCTTATTTTAAAGAATTAAAAGAAATGGGTGAAGAAGGAAGACGAAAAATAGCAAGAATAACTAGATATGCTGGTTTAGCAATTGCATTTATTCAAGGTTTCTTCTATCCTATGATGTTTCTTGGTAAAACTTTAGAGCCAATATTTTATTTCAAAATCGCATTAATATTAACAGCTGGAACAGCATTCTTGTTATATTTAGGTGATGAGATAACTAATAAAGGTATTGGAAATGGTGTATCTTTAATAATCATGGCTGGTATTGTTAATACTTTGCCAAGTATGTTTGTTGATGTATTTAACTCATTAATACCTAATGCATCTAATGCATTAATTGCTTGGTTATCATTTGGATTATTTATACTATTATATTTAGGTATTATAGTTGGAGTAATATTTGTTCAAGAAGCAGAAAGAAGAATACCAATTCAATATTCTAATAGAAGTTCATCATCATATGGTGGACAGCAAACATTCTTACCATTAAGGCTAAATTCTGCTGGTGTTATGCCTGTTATCATAGCTAGTGTTATCATGGGAATACCATCAATAATTAGTTATTTTACTAAGAATGAGTCAGTATTAAATGTAATAAATAATTATTTATCTACTTCTAAACCAGTTGGTTTTATAATATATATAGTATTAATTATAGCATTTACATTTATTTATACATTCTTAACAATTAATCCAGAAGAATTAAGTAAAAATCTTAATAAAAATGGTGGATATATTCCTGGTATTAGACCTGGAAAAGAAACTAAAAAATATATTAGTAAAGTATTAGTAAGAATAACATTTTTAGGAGCTATATTTATATCCATTATAGCTGCTCTACCAACAATATTTACTGCGATAAGTGGATTGTCTAGTAGTATTAGACTTGGTGGTACATCAATATTAATTGCTGTAGGTGTTGTTCTTGAAACTTATAAACAACTTGAAAGTTCAGTTGCATCTAGAAACTATAATAATAGGAGATAATATGAATTTAATTTTAATTGCACCACCAGCAGCTGGTAAAGGTACTATGGCAAGTATGCTAAATAAGAAATTTAATTTAGTTTGCATATCTGCTGGTGAACTTTTAAGGGGAGTTGATCCTGAGACTGAAATCGGGAAAATGATTAGAGATATACAGTCTAGAAGAGAACTTGTTAGTGATGAGATAACTAATAAATTAATGAAAGAAAGGCTTATGAAGGATGATATAAAAAATGGATTTATTTTAGATGGATATCCTAGACATATGCCACAAGTAGATGCAGTAAATCAAATGTGTGAAGAATTAAATCTTAAGATTGATTATGCAGTTTTATTAAATGTTGATTATGATACAGCACTAAAGAGAACAATTGGTAGACAAATATGTCCTAAATGTAAACAAACATATAATAGATTAACTGGTGTTAACGCACCAAAAGTAGAAAATATGTGTAATGATTGTAATGTAGAATTAGTAACTAGAAATGATGATAACGAAGAGACATTTAATATAGGGTACAATGCTTATTTAAAAAATTGTGCTCCAGTTATAGAATACTATAGAAATAAAGGTATACTAATTGAATTAGATGCATCTAAGGATCCTGAGTATACATTCAATCAATTAATGGATAAAATAGGAAGTAATAATGATTAGTATTAAAAATGAACAAGAAATTGAATTAATGAGAAAATCAGGTAAAATAACATATGATATTTTAATGAAATTAAAAGATTATATTAAGCCTGGTATGAGCACTAAACAAATAGATGAATATGTACATGATTATATAGTTAGTCATGATGCTATTCCTTCATTTCTTGGTTATGAAGGGTATCCCGCATCTACTTGTATAAGTATTAATGATATGGTAGTACACGGGATACCAGATGATACTAAAATAAAAAATGGTGATATTGTATCAGTTGATGTGGGATCAATATACAAAGGTTACCATTCAGATTCAGCTTATACATATATAGTTGGAAAAGTTGATAAGAAAACTGAAAAATTTGTTAATGACACGCAGAAAGCTTTATATAAAGGACTTTCTGTAATAAAATCTGGAGTTAAACTAAATGAGGTATGTAAAGCTATTGAAAGTATTGCTATAGAGAACAAATATGGTGTATTTGATTGTTTAACAGGTCATGGTGTAGGAAAAGACTTACATGAAGATCCATATATACCAAATATCTCAAATTATGAGAGTGAAAAGATTATTCTTAAAAGCGGTATGACATTAGCAATAGAACCAATGTTTAGTTTAGGAACAAATAAAGTGTGGTTATTACCTGATGAGTGGGGAATAGTTACTCGTGATGGTAGTAAAGCAGCACATTTTGAACATACAATTCTTGTAACTGAAAATGGTTATGAGATATTAACAGGAGAGTGAAAAATGGCCAAGGAAAAAGACGGTTATATTGAGCTTGAAGGAAAGGTACTAGAAGTTATACCAGGAGGAGACTTTAAGGTTCAACTAGATAATGGGCACATAGTAGTGGCTCGTGTTTCTGGAAAAATGCGTTTAAACATGATTCGTATTTACCCAGGTGATACTGTGCTTATGGAAGTACCAATTTGTGATTTAACACACGGGCGAATAATTTATAGAAAGTAATGGAGGGATCAAACGTGAAAGTAAGACCATCAGTAAAAAAGATTTGCGATAAATGCAAAATTATCAAAAGAAATGGAAAAGTTTGGGTTATTTGTGAAAATCCTAAACATAAACAAAGACAAGGCTAAGTAGGAGGAATATATGGCACGTATTAAAAATATTGACTTACCAAAAAATAAGAGAATAGTTGTTGCACTTACTTACATTTATGGTATTGGACCAACTAGAGCACATGAAATATGTACTGCAGCTAATGTTAGCGAAGATACTAGAACTGATAATTTAACAGTTGAAGAAATCAATCGTTTAAGAGCTGAGGCTGATAAGTATGTATTAGTTGGTGACTTAAAAAGAGAAGTTGAAATGAATATTAAGACTAAGATGGAAATTAATTCTTATCAAGGTACTAGACATAAAAAAGGCTTACCAGTTAGAGGACAACATACTAGTAGAAATGCTAGAACTCGTAAGGGTAAAGGTAAGACTATTGCTAATAAGAAGAAATAGGAGGGATAACTTATGGCTTATAATAGAAGAAAAAGAAAAGCAAAGAGAGATATCACTGAAGGACAAGCACATATTCACTCTACATTCAATAATACTATTGTAACTATTACAGATAATAATGGTGGAGTAATTAGTTGGGCTTCATCAGGTACTGTAGGTTTCAAAGGTAGTAAAAAGAAAACTCCTTTTGCTGCTGGTATGAGTGCTGAGGCTGCTGGAAAAGCTGCTTATGATATCGGAATTAGAAAAGTAGAAGTTTTTGTTAAAGGAATCGGTGGTGGACGTGAAACTGCAATTAGAAGTTTACAAACTGCCGGACTTGAGATTACATCTATTAATGATGTAACACCAATACCACATAATGGATGTAGACCACCTAAGAGAAGACGTGTATAGCAAAGGGAAGGGGAATAAATATCATGTTACAATTTATTAAACCAGATTATAAAGTTAACGAATATGTAGAAAGCAATTATTATGGAAAGTTTGTTTTAGAACCACTTGAAAGAGGATTTGGAACAACTATAGGTAATGCTCTTAGAAGAGTTATGTTATCAAGCTTAGAAGGGAGTGCAATTACTGATATTAAAATTGAAGGAGTAATGCACGAATTCCAAAAAATTGATGGAGTAGTTGAAGATGTTACTGAAATTATTCTAAACTTAAAGAAATTAGTTTTAAAGAATCATAGTGAAGAAGTTCAAACATTACACTTAAAAGCAGATAAAGAGGGTGAAGTTTTAGCATCTGCTATTGATAAAAATGGAGAGGTTGAAATAATTAATCCTGATTTATTAATTGCAACTTTATCACAAGGTGGTAGTCTTGATATTACTATGAGAGTATCTAATGGTCGTGGATATGTAGATGGAAAAGAGAATGCTAAAGCAGTTGCTGATGAAGTAGGAGTTATTGGTATTGATTCATTATATAGTCCAATTGAAAGAGTAAGCTATGAAGTTGAAAATGCTCGTGTTGGACAAAGCGATAATTATGATAAATTAACATTAAATGTATGGACTAATGGAAGCGTTAAACCAGAAGAGGCAGTTGCAAGAGCTGCTAAGATTATTATTGATCACTTTGAAGTAATAACAGATTTACATAATTTAACTGGATTTGAGAGTGTACTTGCTGATAAAGAAGAAGATTCTGTACAAAAGACATTAGAAACTCCAATTGAAGAATTAGATTTATCTGTTAGAGCTTATAATTGCTTAAAGAGAGATGCTATTCATACATTACAAGATTTAACTCAAAAGAGTGAATCTGAGATGATGAAAATTAGAAATTTAGGTAAGAAATCATTAAAAGAAGTAATTGATAAAGTTAAAGAAATGGGACTTAAGTTCCGTGATGAAGATTAGGAGGCAAGAATGGCATTATATAGAAAATTAAATAGAGAGACTCGTATTAGAAGAAGTATTCTTTCTAGTTTAACTAAAGATGTTCTTCAAAATGGATATGTACAAACTACTCAAGAAAGAGCTAAAGAAGTTCGTAAATTTGTAGATAAAATGATTACATATGCTAAAAAAGGTGATTTAAATTCTAGAAGAAAAGCACTTGCATTCTTAAATAATGATACTGTATTAGTAAAAAAATTATTTGATGAATATGCTGTAACTTATAAAGATAGACAAGGTGGATATACTAGAATAATTAAATTAAAAGAAAGAATTGGAGACGATGCTTTAATCGTTCGTTTAGAACTTGTATAAGAGGTTAATTAATTTTAACCTTTTTATTTTTTTTTAAACATGCTATAATGTAATAGTTAATAAAAAATAGATAGATGGAGCATATATATGAAAAAAGAAAACAAAGAAAAAGATAATAATACAGAAAAAGATAACTTAAGGCAAAAGAAAGTGCCTTCTAAGTCAAAAATTAAGACTGATGTAGAAAATCATTCAAAAAAGGATAAAATTGCTCTTAAAAATAATGATAGTAACGATATTAAAACTAGTATCAGTTTTAATCTAATAGAAGTTATAATAATTATACTAATTACTGGTATTATTGTTAGTATAATAAGTGGTGTTATAGTTTACAATAATTATGATAGATTAAATATTAATAATAAATATGAAGAAACTATATCTAAGAGTGAATTAAGTAAATTTGAAGAGAATTATAATAAGATAATAAATAAATATGTGGAAGATGTTGATAGAGATGAATTAATAGAAGCTGCTATTAAGGGCATGTATAATTATCTTGGTGATGATTATAGTATGTATATAGATAAAGATGATTCATCTAGTTTAGAAGAATCATTGCGTGGACAATATACAGGTATTGGTATTGAAATATCTTCTATGTACACTCAAGATGGTAATATTTCTGTAATAACTAAAGTATTTGATGATACACCAGCACAAAAAGCAGGTTTAAAAGTAGGTGATTTATTAATATCTCTAAACGGCGTTGATTTAAGCGATAAAGATGCTGCATACGTTGCAAATACTATTAAATATGGTGAAAAAGATACTCATATATT
Source organism: bacterium (assembly GCA_029007115.1). GTDB lineage: Bacteria > Bacillota_I > Bacilli_A > RF39 > UBA660 > CAG-1000. The sequence continues at coordinate 86,373 of JAQXHG010000037.1, forward strand.
AAAAGTAATGAGAGATGAAAAAGAAATTGAAGTAGAATTATCAAGAACTCTAGTTAATATTAATTATGTTCATGGAGAAATTTTAGATAAGAATATAGGTTATATTAAAATAGATTCATTTGGAGCTACTACTGCAGATCAAGTTAAATTAGCGTTAGATAAATTTGATAAAAATATAACATCTTTAATTGTAGATTTAAGAGATAATAGCGGTGGTTATTTAAGTACTGCTGATGAAATATCTAATATATTTATAGAAAAGGGTAAAAATATATATCAAATAAAAGATAGAGAGGGAAAAATAACAGTTTATAAGGCAACAAATGAAATATATAGAAAATTTGATAAGATTTCTGTTTTAATAAACGAAAATAGTGCAAGTGCATCAGAAATACTTGCATTAGCATTAAAAGAAAGTGCAGGAGCTAAAATAGTAGGTACTAAATCTTTTGGAAAAGGAAGTGTACAAGAAACAGAAATATTAGATAGTGGAGCTATGGTTAAGTATACAGTTGCTTATTGGTTAAGTGCTAATGGTAATTCAATAAACGAAGTTGGTATTACCCCTGATATAATAGAAGAGAATGTAGATAAACAAATAAATAAGGCAAAAGAAGTTGTTAAATAATATAATGTTATAATAAATGTAGATATAAAGTATAGTGAATAATATTTGAACACTAATTATCTACATTTTTTTCTTTTTCTTTACATATTATAATTACTTAATTTGATATAAATATTAAATAGTGGTAAAATAACATTAGGAAGAGGTGTCTAATGAAATTAAAAGTAGGAGACACACTTGTGATTCATTGTTATAAACATAATGGAGTAATATATGAGTCATCCAGGGTAGCATACATATTAGATATCAAAGATGATTATATAGTACTAGGTGATGAGAATGTATTAATAACAAAACAAGATGGTAGGGCATGGTATACAAAGGGGTCTGCAATTATGTTCTTTTATAAAAGAAGATGGTTTAATATAATTGCACAACTTAAAGATAATGGTATTTTCTATTATTGTAATATAGCAAGTCCATATATAATAGATAATCATATATTAAAATATATTGATTATGATTTAGATTTAAGAGTATTTAATGATGGTGCTTTTAAAATACTTGATAGAAATGAATATAATTATCATAAGCGTATTATGAATTATCCAAAAGATATTAATTACATAATTAAAGAGGAATTATCTTCATTAATTGAGATGAAAAAAGCAAGTGTATTCCCATTTAACAAAGAATCTATTGAATATTATTGTGATATTTTTAAAAAAATTAAAGATAAAAGGTAATAATAATAGAAATTTGTCATATAATAAATTGAGTATTTAAACAAATACTCTTTTATTTATCATAAAAGAATTAAAATCTATTAATTAAAAAAAGCTAATAAAAATAAGTAAATTATCAAAGTATGTATGGTTTGAAAACAAAATTTGGTTGACATAGACCATAAAAATAATAAATAATGTAAAAAAAAACAAAAAAATTAAAAAATTTGTTGACATAAAAAATTAAAAGAGTTATATTAATTAAGCACTTGAGAAAGTGGCTGAAAAATTAATAATTCTCAATAAACACTTAAGAAAACTAAATATAGTTGACTAATATTTATTAAAAAATAAAAAGTGTAAAAAATGTTAAAAAAAAACTTAAAAAGTTATTGACATTAATAAGTAAATGAGATATATTAATTAGGCACTTGAGAGAGTGTGTAAAATATAATAAAACATAGGTAAACACTTAGGAAAACCAAATTTGGTTGACAAAAATGGTAAAAAAATAAAAAGTGTAAAAAAAAGTCGAAAATTTAAAAAAAAGCGTTGACTTTCAAAAATGAAAATGTTATATTATATTGGCAGTTGAGAAAACTGTAAATGATCTTTGAAAACTAAGTAAAATAATGAGTTTTGTAGACAGGATTAAAATGAAATCAATTCTTTAACAATAAAAGAATTTTTTATTGAGAGTTTGATCCTGGCTCAGGATAAACGCTGGCGGCATGCCTAAGACATGCAAGTCGAACGAAGTGCCCCATTGATATTGGAATGAAATTGATGAGCTTGCTCTGATGTGGAATGAAAATTGATTTGGATTCTGCACTTAGTGGCGAACGGGTGAGTAACACGTGGGTTATCTGCCTTCAAGTTGGGGATAACAGTTAGAAATGACTGCTAATACCGAATGTGCTAGTAATAGTAAAGGAGCCCTTAAAGCTTCGCTTGAAGATGAGCCTGCGGTGTATTAGCTAGTTGGTGGGGTAACGGCCTACCAAGGCGACGATGCATAGCCGGACTGAGAGGTTGATCGGCCACACTGGGACTGAGACACGGCCCAGACTCCTACGGGAGACAGCAGTTAGGAATATTCGTCAATGGGGGGAACCCTGAACGAGCAATGCCGCGTGAATGAAGAAGGCCCTATGGGTTGTAAAA
>JAQXHG010000038.1 GCA_029007115.1 bacterium
AATTATATTCATTGTGTTAGCATAAAGTTCGGCAACTTTTTCTAATACTTTAAAGTATGATTTTTTTACAGTTTTGTAGTCTAGAATTTCATCTTTTATTGGTTCAACTCCATCTAAAACTTTTTCTCTTTTTATTTCATCAATGCCACCATTTATTGAGTATAAAAGAGATTTTGCTAGATTACAGCGTGCTCCAAAAAATTGCATATCTTTACCAATCCTCATTGCAGAAACACAACAAGCTATTGCATAATCATTTCCATAGATAGGCAACATTAAGTCATCACTTTCGTATTGAATGGCATCTGTTTTGATAGACATTTTTGCGCAATATTTTTTAAAATTTTCTGGTAAATGTGTACTCCATAAAACTGTCATATTTGGTTCGGGTGCTGGGTCTAGATTAGTTAGAGTGTGCACAATACGAAAAGAACTTTTTGTTACAAGGGGAGTATTAGAATTTAACATACCACCGATACTACATGTTACCCAGGTTGGATCCCCTGAAAACAATTGATCATACTCTGGAGTTCTTAAGTGTCTTACTAATCTTAATTTAATTATAAATTGGTCAATTAATTCTTGTGCTTTTTTCTCTGTGAGTATTCCTAATTCTATATCTCTTTCTATATAAATGTCAAAAAAGGCATCTACTCTTCCTAAACTCATAGCTGCGCCATTATTTTCTTTTACTGCGGCTAGATAGCCAAAGTAAGTCCATTGAATTGCTTCTTTTGCATTTTTAGCTGGTCTTCCAATGTTGAAACCATAATTTTTAGCCATTTGCTTAATATCATCTAAAGCTCTTATTTGCATTGACACTTCTTCGCGTAATTGGATTAAGTCATTTGTCATCGGGCCGGTTAGATTTTTTAAGTCTTTTATTTTTTCTTCTTTTAAATAATCTATACCGTATAGTGCTATACGGCGGTAGTCTCCAATTATTCTTCCACGTCCATAGGCATCTGGGAGACCTGTTAAAAGCCCTACATGTCGTGCTTTTCTTATTTCTGTAGTATAAGCATCAAAAACTCCCTGATTATGTGTTTTTCTAAATTCGTTAAAATATTTGTCAACATTAGGATTTAATTTGTATCCATATGAATCTAATTCTTGATAGACCATTCTTATGCCTCCATAAGGATTTACTATTCTTTTTAGAGGTGCATCTGTTTGTAATCCAACTATTATATTATCTTCTTTGCATATATAGCCTTTATCAAAAGAATTGATTCCTGACATGTGTTTAGTATCAACGCTAAGTACGTGCTTTTTTAATTCTTTTTTTAGTAGCTTTTTACAGGTTGTCCATACGGAATTGGTTTTTTTTGTTGGAGTTTGTAAGAAAGAGTCGTCTCCTTCGTATATTTTATAATTTTTTGCGATGAAGTTATTGACGTCTATTGTTTCCATCCAACGACCTTTATTAAAATTTTTCCATTGTTCCATTTTATCACCTTCAGAAATTAGTATATCATATTAGGAAAAATCTATAATTGTAAATTGTATTATTTTGTGTATTTTTGGCAAACTTTACATCTAGTATTTATTTATAATTAGTGATATAATTTTTCTGCGGGGCTGATTTGGTTTCGACGGGAATATTTGAGCATGGGTGGCAAGTCGGATGTCCACGTTACGGACACAAAAAAATAAACGCAAATAAAATTAAAAATGCATTTAGTAATATGTTTGGTGGAAACCAAGCTGTTGCTTTTGCCTAATGTAATATAAGGCATGCGCTTTCTTTTACTTTTACCTATGGGGTATAGGAAGGTTCATTTTTTATAGGTTATATCTATCTTTTGCCTAGAGGATAGAAAGAATTAGTAGGCTGGTATATCATTTGGGTCGTTAACTATTTTGATGATGTATGAGAATAGTTAGTTAACTAAACTTGTAGAGGCTTATGTAGCTATATTTTCGGACAGGAGTTCGATTCTCCTCAGCTCCACCATTGAGCAATCTGGTTGGACATGTGTTCAACTTTCTAATAAATATCAATTCTAGAAATGGAATTGATTTTTTTTGTTTATTAAGAAAGGGATGAATTTATGGTAAGAGTAATAACACAAGAAATTGAGATTGAAGAATCTTTAAAGAAAAAAATAGAATTTATATGTAGTTTTTGTAATACTACACCAATAATAGAAAATGGTAGTTTAAGAACAATAGAAAGAACTAATCTAGCATATGTAGAACCTCATAGAATAATAATAAAAGGAATTAACTTTTTAGCTTTCAACTATAAACTTGTATATATGTAGAAAGTTTAGAAAATAAAATTTTAATAAAAGATTTAGAATCTTATATTAAAAGTATTTAATCGACTTTATCAATTCCATTTAATTTTATATAAAAGTATTGACTTTTGATAACTTAATGATTATTATATACAACCAATAAATGACAAAGAGACACCGTCTTTTATTAGAAAGAGAGGTACACCTATGGTCAAATACAGAATAAAATTTATTAAAAATTATATATTAAATAATTATAGAGGAGTCAAGAGCATTACTTATTAGTGCTTTTGTCTCCTCTTTTTTGATATTTGAAGGAGGAATAAATATGAATGAAGAAAAGAAGATAGCAGGACTTTATATAAGATTATCAACAGAAGATCAAGCAAGAGAAAGATTTAGTTTAAATGGACAAGAAGAACGCTTAAGAGCAATGTGTATGTATAAAGGATATGAAGTATATAAAATTTATAAATATGCTGGATAAGTGCTAAAACTGGTAATTATAGACCTAAATTTGAAGAACTATTACAAGATATAAGATAAAAGAAATGTAATAATATTGTAGTATTAAAACTAGATAGATTAACTCGTTCTGTATATGACTGGGAAAATATATTAAAGTTTTTAGAAGAAAATGATGATTATTTAGATTGTGCTAATGATGATATAAATACTACTAACGCAAATGGTAAAATGATTTCAAGAATCTTAACGAGTGTATCTCAACAAGAAATAGAAAGAACAAGTGAAAGAACAAAAATAGGACTTGCTGGAGCAATTAAAGAAGGACATATACCAGGGCATTGTCCATTAGGTTATAAAAGACTAGATAAAAACAAAATTTCAAAATAGTAAAAGTTACAAAAAGAATATTTTATAGTATAATAGAATTGAAAGAGAGATAAATATGTCAAAATTAGGTAATACTTTAGCAATGTTAAAAATTCTTGAAACTGGTAGAAAATACACTGTAAATGAATTAGCTTCTATGATTGAGGTTTCTCCTAGAATGATTAAAACATATAAAGCCGAATTGGAAAAAGCTGGAATATATATCGATACAATAAGTGGGATATATGGTGGTTATGTTTATAATCATAAAAATAATTACGATGTATCTTTTAGTATTAATGACGTAAGTTGTCTTGAAAAAATTATTCCTATGTTGGAAAGCAAAAATAGGAATGTGGTGGAACAATTACTTGAAAAAATAAAAACAATAGTTATTTATTCTGATAGTAATTTAATAGAAAAGCAAGACTCACAAGAATTAAAAAATAAGTATAATATTGTGTCAAAAGCAATAAAAAATAACACGGATATAGAAATAGAATATAAGAAAAAAGATAAGATAGTAACTCCACATAATATAAGTTTTTATAAAGATTTTATCTACTTGACTGGATATTCAAAAACTGACAAAGATTTGAGAACTTATAATTTAAGTGAAATAGTAATTAAATAGTACTATATACTGCACCTTTTAGTGATATATTAATAATTAGGAGGTGTTTTATTGTGGATATAATTATGAAGTCTAAAAGGCCTGAGGTAAATATTGAGTATTTTGGACAGCAATCACGATTCTTTAACTTTTTTGAGATGATAGTTGATGATTTATTACATGGAAAGGGTATATATGCTGAAACTAATTCTGGTTCAAATGGTAATGCATTCATGTATGCGAAAAAAGGTTATCAAGTTATTACCAATGATGCAAGTGAATATAGTTATTCTGTTGCAAAAGCTATTATGAGTGATAATATTCCTACAGAATTCAATAGTAAATATGAATGGCTAAATAAATATAGCGATTCATATATTGGACGTGCTTCTGTTTTTGCAAGTGTTGTTGATTTGTATGGATATAATGCAGAAATTCCTAGTGAATTAAATTCTGAATTAGAAGAAAAAATTAATGAATATATATCATATTTTACAAAAATTAAGAACGAGAAAATAAGATCATTTAAATCTTATAATGAAGATTTGTATAACTATTTAAGGAAATTAAGAAAAGAAAAAATTAATGTAGATATTATGTTTATGGATTTTGCATGGCCATGGAGAGATGGCTCTAAAACAGAAGAATATAATACAACTGCTAATATTTATAGCAATATATTTGAAAAATCTAAAATACCAAATATTGAAATATGGGATAAGAAAAATGTTATTGATAATGTAATTAAAGCTGTAAAGGAAGCTAAAAAAATTTCAAAATATGTTTTATTATCAAATCAAAGTTCAAATTATCCTACTCCAGAGGTATTAGAGGTAGCTTTATTGAAAAATGGTTTAAATTATGATATAAGACATACTATGCTTACTGATGCAGAATATGAAGATAATTTAGGAAAAGAATCATTTTTTAGAGAATATTTATATGTAATTAGAGGCGATGTAGATGATTAAAACTAATTATCCATTAGTTAAAGTTGATTGGAATGAAGTCAAGAAATTAACACAGGGAATAGCTGACAAAATATTATCTGATAATAAAGATATTGATTTAATTGTTCCAATTATTAGAGGCGGAATGCCTATTGCAATGTTATTATCATCAATGTTAGGTGTAGAAGAAATGTCTTGTATTCATATAAGAAGGAGTGTTGATGATAATCCCAATACTGAGTTTAAACTACCAGTTAATAAAGGGATAACCAACGCAGATAAAATTAAGAATTCAAATATATTAATTGTTGATGATACATTGGATTCTAAGGTTACATTAGATTATGCAATCAATCTATTAAACGAATATCAACCTAAGAATATTGCGGTAGCAATTTTATATAATTTTAACAAAGATACTTTTGATTCAATATATAGTGGAGAAGAAGTAAAAGAATATAAATGGGTTGTTTTCCCTTGGGAAAAAAGTGAAAATTAGGAGGTTTTGAAATGAAAAATAATAAATGGCAAGTTTGCATATGTGGAGCTATAAAATGTAATAATGAATATTTAATGGTAAAAAGAAGCTTAGATGATGAAGATTGCGCTGGCTTTTGGGAAATGCCAAGTGGCAAATTAGAGTTTGGCGAAACAGTTGAACAAGGATTGCAAAGAGAAATCATAGAAGAAGTTGGAATTGATATCAATCAATTCCATAAACAAATAATTGGTGTATCAGAATATTATTCTGAAAAACCAGAGGGAACTAAGTACAGTGTACAATTAAATTATGTTATTGAAGTTCCTACAAAAGAATTACCAATTAAATTAAGCGAAGAACATACTGCTTATGTTTGGGCAACAAGAGATTCAGAATATGTCGATGAATTTATTACGGAAATAATTGATGCTATAGAACCATAAAGTGGAGTTGGATATGCAAGAACTAAAAAAATGTAAAAAAGTATTAATTGAAGTAAATCAAACATGTAATTTAAATTGTACATATTGTTTTTATAGAGATTATGGCAGAGTTACAAATAAAATAAGTCTTCAAAATATTGATGAATTATTAGAGAATTGTCCATTAGCAAATGAATTTTATTTAACAGGTGGAGAATGTTTTACATCACCAATAATTGAAGAAATTATTGAAAAATTGTCTTCAAGAGGAAAAGTAATTACTTTTACTAATGGTGTTATTTTAAACAAATATGATAACAAAAAATTAAAAAAATTGGTAAATAATGTTGATACATTTATTATTACGTTTGATAGTTTTGATACTGAAAATTATTTATGCAGAGATAAATTATCAGAAACTATAAGTACAATTAATAAAATATTAACTATAGATTCAAATAGAGTAGAAGTTAAAGTATGTATTAATAAATATAATTATGATCATATAGAAAAATTATTTGTTGGATTAATTGATATGGGAGTTAAATATTTATCTGTTAATTTTGTATTTGATATTCAAAATAGTAAATTGAATCACGAAGTTAAAGAGTTAAAAAAATTAAGACATGTTTTTGAAGTTATTAATAATTATAGAGAGTATTTTAACTCAAAATATATTGATATGCTATATGATTTATATATTAATAACAAAATAAATGAAAGATTTCCATGTATTGCAGATTCTGAATATTATTTCTTAGATTGTTCTAATAATTATCTTATTTGCCCTGGAAATTGCAAAAAGTTAGGCACAAGAGGTGAATGGAAGGAATGTTTTTCAAAAGAATGTGCAAACGAATGGGAAATGATGTATACGAGGTGATAGTATGAATATAGTATTTGAAGGAATAGACGGAGTAGGAAAAACTACTGTTATTGATAGTTTAAAAAGAGATTTAGAAGAAAAAAAAGAAGTTGTAAGATATGTTGATGAACTTACTCAAGATTCACCAATCAGTGATATTTTAAATAAAATGCTAAGTGATGACCCATTTTTTATGCTTGATAAAGATTTTCCAACATCAATATTTGAAAGTTTATTACTAGCTGCAGATCTGCATTATAGACAAGAAAAATACAAATATAATGATGGATTTAACTTATATGATCGAGATTTTTTATCTATTTTATCATATCAAAAAGAAATTTTAAAAAGCGATTATGAAAACTTTATGGATTTTTATCGACCTTTTAAAGAAATTGTTTTATTTAATTTAAAACCAATTGACTTATTAGTATATATTCATGTTCCTTTAGATGTAAGTGTGTCTAGAGTAGCTAAAAGAGATAATATTGAGTTTATTGAAAGTCAGAGAAAATTTTTGCAAGCTTTAAAAACATCTTTAGAAAACGAATTAATTCCACAATTAGAAAAACAAAATATAAAGGTTTTGAGACTAGATGGTAGAGATAATCCTCATCAAAATGTTTCAAAGATATATAAGGAAATTGGTTATGGAAAGAATTAATGTTAATTGTGATTGTATGATTTATTCTGATGAAGAAAAAAAAAGTGCCTTAGAATGTTTAGAGAATAGTGATTCAAGTATTTTTGTTGGAAATACTGTTAGTAAATTTGAACAAAAATTATCTAAATATTTAAATGTATCATATGCTATAGCACTACCAAATTGTACTTTATCTATTTATACAGCATTACAGGTTTTAGGAATAAAATATGGTGATGAAGTAATTGTGCCAAATTTAACTCATGCATCGTCAATATATCCTATATTAATGAGTGGAGGAAAAATCAAAGTATTTGATTTTGAACCAAATTCTTATTATTATGATTTAGAAAATATAAAGAAGTTGATAACACCAAATACTAAATTTTTCTTGGCATGTTATCTTTATGGTATGCCTTTAAATATAGAAGAAGTTAAGAAAATTTGTGATGAAAATAATATTATTTTAATAGAAGATGTAGCACAAGCATTTGGAACTAAAGTAAATGGAAAATATGCTGGAACATTTGGAGAAATAGGATGCTACAGCTTTAATGATACTAAAATGCTAAGAATAGGTGAAGGTGGAGCCATAGTTACGTCAGATAAAGATATATATGAAAAAGTTGAAAATTTTAGACACGTTGGTGAAGTATTTAATTCTACAAAACAATCTTCTGTGAGTTCAAATACCACATACAGGGATTTATTGTTTAATGGATTGTCGAATATGGGTAAGGGTTTAAATTTAAGACCATCACCAATAACTTTTTCAACAGGATTAAAAAGAATTGATCATATTGATGAGCACATATCAGAAAGAAGAAAAAAATTAAAAATCTATTTTGAGTGTCTTTCTGAACTTAAAGGATTATCTTTTATAAAGAATTTTGATATCAATAAAATAGAAGAATATGGACCAATAGCATCTTGGATTTTATTAGATAATAAATATTATGATAGAAATCGTATTATTTTAGGTGCTATGAATATGGGAATCCCTGTTGGATCGTTTAATTATAATACAATATCAAAAAATGATTATTTTAGAAATTTTATAATAAATAAAGGTGATGATTTAATCAATTCTCAATATGTTAGAGATAACAGCATATTTTTGCCTTTATATGAAACATTATCTTTGGATGATGTTAATAAAATAAGTAATGCATTTGCTTATGTGATAAATAATTATGATAAGAATTTAGAAATATTTGATGAAAGAGGATATGATGAAGAAATTAACTATTTCGATGGATTTTATCTTATGAGGAAAAAGTAATGAATGAATTTTTATGGATATTAACACTTGTTCTATCATTTAGTTCAATAATTTTGTGTTATAAATATTTAGGAAAAAATGGATTATATTTATGGATAATAGTTGCTACTATTGTTTCAAATATTCAAACAGTTAAAACAGTTGAACTATTCGGACTAGAAACAGCTTTAGGTACGATATTATATGGTAGTACATTTCTAGCTACTGATATATTAAATTATAAATATGGTTTAAGGGAAAGCAGAAAAACAATTGTTTATGGATTTTTATCTATGACAATTATGACATTATTTATGGCTATTTGTTTATTATATAAGCCAAGTCCAAATGACTTTGCACAAGAAAGTTTAATGACAATATTTTCGTTTAATGTAAGAATTACTATTGGTAGTTTATTAGGCTTTGTGACTAGTCAATTTATTGATACTGCTATTTTTCATAAATTACAAAATAAATATAATAAATTATGGATAAGTAATAATGTTAGTACAATGATTTGTCAAGCAATTGACACTATTATTTTTACAATAGTTACATATTTAGGAACTATGAATATGAATACAATTTTTGAGATAATGATTTCAATATATGTATTTAAAATATTTGTTGCAATTTGTGATACGCCATTCATATATATTGCTTCTAAAATTAAAAAAGTGAATGAAAATTAAAATATATATAGATTTTGATGGAGTTGTACAATATACCTGGGGATTATATTCCAAAATTATAAAACACAATATCATACATAAATTATTGATGAAAGTAACTTGAAAAAAGTATGCTCGACCTTGGTTGGAATTATATTATAAATAATAGTAAAGAAATTAATAAAAGTTTTGAAAAAATTTATCAGTTAATGGAAATTTATGAAGTATATATTTTAACTAAAGTAAATTCCATTCAAGAAAATAATATAAAAACTTTATTTTAAAAAAACGAAATATTTTAAATGTTATCTGCGTTCCTTATAATAAATCAAAGACTGATTATATAAATACATATAATAATATTTTAATAGATGATGATATAAGCAATTTAGAAGAATGGAAGCAAAAAGATGGCATATCCGTTTTATTTAATGAAAATATAATAAATGAAGATAGTTATGGTAATAAGAGTAATAGTTTTATAATTATTGATGATTTATTAAAAATATATGATATAATAAAAGAAACATAGGAGGTCTTATATGAATACTAAAATTGTTTTAACAGGAATTTTAAAAGATAATGACGAATTTCTAGTTGTTAAAAGAAGCGAAAATGATGAATTATATCCAGGAGCTTGGGAATTTCCAGGAGGTCACTTAGAAATGGGTGAAACTTTAAAAGAAGGTTTAAAAAGAGAATTATTTGAGGAAATTGGTTTTAACTCAGAATTTGAACTATTACGCATTATTATGATGAAGTTAAAAATAAAAATGATGAATTGATTCATGATTTAGAAATTGATTTTATTATTAATGTTAATAAATCAGATGTTAATGTCATATTAAGTGAGGAACATTGCGATTATAAGTGGGTAAATAAAGATTCTGAATTATTAGATGATTATATTAAAGATAAATTATCAAATGTATAAAGTTAATAATTTCTATGAACGTATCAAAAAAGTACATATTCGTACCAAAAACGGACTAGAAATGACTTGATTTCATCTTGTCAAGTGATATAATATAGTAAAATATGCAAGAACTGTGAAGAAAACTTGCATATTTTTTTGTGACATAAATTGTACACGCTATGACATGAATTGGGCATGAAATGAGCTTGACTTGTGTTTGTCAATAGTTATAATAGTGTAAGATATGAAAAATTTATGTGGAGAGGAACTATGTGTTCTTCTTTTTTTATTTGAAAGAAGGTGTTGTATGAATTAAAAAATATAGGAAGCACATTTTTTAATGATTTATGATAAAGTGGTCACTTTTATAAAAAAGAGTAGCCACTTTTTTTGCTGCAATTAAAAGGTAATTAATAGTAGAGTAGCCACTTAATACTATAAAAGTAGTCATTTTTGCAAGTGCAAAAATAGTAATGGCACCACTATATTTACTTTATTTTATAAGGTTAATATAAGTTTATGGTGTCGTTCTCCTTATGCCCATTAAAAAAATGCAAGTTTTTTTACCTAAAAAATACATCAAAAAAGTGAAAAGTGGCTACTCATA
>JAQXHG010000039.1 GCA_029007115.1 bacterium
TTTAATATCTTCTTTTTTTAATGAATTAATATCTTCTACATTATTTAACATTACATAAAATGATTTATTTCCTACTGCTATTTTTTCTACTTTCCCTTCTTTATCCAATATTACACAATAATCTAAATCACTTCCATTAATATCTAATTTAGAGTCATCTTTTGAACTTATTGTAGTTATAGTATTACCTTTCATTGACTCACTTATGTATTTCTTTTTTGTTTCATTAAATATTGTTTTTACTTCTGTTATAAATGTATCTTTTTTTGCATTATTAAACAATTTTAAGACATTTGGCATTGCGATAATAACTAATATTGCAAGTATAGCGATTACTGCTAATAACTCTACTAATGTAAATCCCTTTTTATTTTTCATATATTTCACCTACTATTAAAATTATATAAAAATATTTTTTATTTTGCAACAAAAGATATTTTTACAATTTAAATAGACATAAAAATATGCCTATTCTTCTTTTCTTAAATCATCAAATATTGAAGTACCTACTCCAATTGAATTTTCAATTCCAAAATTATCAAGTATTGTTGCGCCAATATCAGCAAGTGTTTCTCTATCATTTAATCTTTTACCTTTTTTAAATATTGGACTATACATTAAAACTGGAACATTTTCTCTTGTATGATCACTGCCTTTAAAGGTAGGATCATTACCATGATCAGCCGTTATAATTAATAAATCATCTTTTTTTAAATTTTTAATTAATATTGGAAGATAATAATTAAATTCTTCTAAACATTTTAGAAAACCATCTTTATTTCTTCTATGTCCATAACTTGAATCAAAATCATTCATATTGGCAAATATAAGCCCTGAATAATCTCCCTTAGCAAAATCTACTAGTTTTAACATTCCTTCAATATTACTTGTTGTTTTAATACTATATGATATACTCTTGTTATTAAACATTTCTCCAATTTTACCAATACATACAGTATTTATCCCATTTCTATCAAGTAAATCAATAACATTAATTGGAGGATCTAAAGCAAAATCTTTTCTTTTTGGAAGTCTAGTAAAATTACCTGCTTTACCGGTAAAAGGTCTTGCGATTACTCGCGCTATATTATATTTTTCACTACTTGTGATTTTACTTACTTTTTCACATATATCATATAATTCATCAATTGGAACAATATCTTCATGTGCTGCGATTTGAAGTACTGAGTCAGCAGAAGTATATATAATTAATGCTCCAGTTTCCATCTGCATTTGACCTAACTCTTCTATTATTTTAGTACCACTTGCAACTACATTACCTATAACATCTCTTCCAGTTATTTCTTTGATTTTACTTATTAATTCAAGAGGAAAACCATCAGGATATGTTTTGTATGGCGTTTCTTGTACTATACCCATCATTTCATAATGACCATTTAATGTGTCCTTAGCAAGATTAATAGGTTTACCTTTCATGTAATAACCAACTGTTTTAGGAACTTCTTTTCCAACCAAAGTAGTAAGTCCCATTCTTTCAAGAACATCTAAATTATAATGATCTCCAATTGTGTGCAATAAAGTATTTGAACCAACATCATTAAACTTATCCGCATCTTTTGCTTCTCCTACTCCTACACTATCCATTACTACTAAAAATACTCTATCATACATATTAGTTACCTTCTTTCTTACTTCTATTAAAGTATTCATTATAATTGTCTTTGATAAAATTGTTTGCAAGATGAGTATATATCTCTGTCGTAACAACATTTTCATGTCCGAGAAATTCTTGAACACTTCTTATATCCGCACCACACTCAATCATATGAGTCGCAAAACTATGTCTAAGTACATGTGGTGTTATTTCTTTATTAATATTCTTTTCACGAGCAATCTTACCAATTATTTTATAAAGTCCTTGCCTAGTCATTTTGGTCCCATGATTATTTAAAAACAATGCATCAGTTTTAGGTTTACCCTTTACAAATAACTCTTCTCTATAGTTATTAATATACATATCTAAATAATTAACCGCTATTTTAGACATAGGAACAATTCTTTCCTTACTACCTTTTCCATATACATGAACAACCATATTCACAGTATCTACATTATTTAGTTCTAAATTGATAAGTTCACTTGCTCTAAGACCAGTTGAATACATAAGTTCTAATATAGCTTTATTTCTATGATCAAAAGGAGTATTAAGTTCAATATCTAAAAGTTTATCAACTTCTTCAATAGACAAATATTTAGGAAGTCTCTTTTTCCTTTGAAGACATTCTACATCTTCAGATATATTAATAAATCCTTTATATACTGCTAAATACTTATAAAAACTCTTTATACTAGCAATTATTCTATTAATAGAACTTTCATTATAACTAGGTAGTAA
>JAQXHG010000040.1 GCA_029007115.1 bacterium
AGTTCTTTGATAACTTCATATTTTTCTTGTTCTTTCATTCTTAATTCTACCTTTCTCATATTTCCACCTCAGTGGAGTATTATATAGTATTGAGACATTTTCGCAAGTTAACAATTAAGACATTATCATAAATTAATCATAGTAAATGTAAAAAAATATTTAAATTTGTTTACTAAATATTAAAAAAATGATATATTTAGTGTATAGAAAATAAGGAGGTAATATGTCAAAACAATTTTTAGCAGATCCTGTAACTTTAAGAAGTGAGGGAAACAAAGAATTAGAACAAAGTAATATGTTTGATCAACAAGTTAAAAAAATATTTTCAACTTTAGATCAAATGTTGTCAAGTGATTATTTATCACCAGCAGCAAGAGCAATTGGAACTAGAATTAGATCAAAAAAAGATGATTTAGATCAAATGACTCAAATCATTAGAGATTATGGTGAATATTGTTTAATGTCTGCAAATACAGTTGACACAAATGAGCAAAATATTATTGATAATTATGCTAGATAGGAGGATATAAATTATGAATGATTCAAGTGCTAACATTACATATGACAGAGTTAGAAGTGGAGCACAAACTATGCAAGAATGTTCAAGAACAATGGACGGAATTTTTCAAGAATTCAATAATTCAATGAACAGAGTTGGTGCACCAGATGTATATATTGGAGATGCAAAGGAAACCTTAAGTGCAAGGTATAATTCATTAAAAACAAAATTTGATGATTATATTAATTTAGTAAATCAATTTGCTACTATGATTTTAGGCGCTGCATCTGCAACAGAAAAAACAGAAGCTACGTTGGCAAGTGCTGCTGATGAATTAGCAGGATAATGATTATTATAAAACTAAGGTAAATAATTTTATCTTAGTTTTTTTACATTTAATTGAAAAAATAGTATTTTATTATTTGTCTTAATTAAATAACATGATATAATGTTATAAAGGATAGGTAAGATATTATGGATGATAAGAAGGCGGATAATAAAGAACATAAATTAAAAAGTGATATAATTTTTATTGATGATAATATAGATATTAATAAAAGAAAACTTGATAATTTAGATGAAAATATACAAAAAGAAAGAAATAAATTAAAAAGTATAGATAATTTAGAAGAGACTTTTGCTTCTATACATTCTAAACTAATGAAATGTGCAGTATTACTTGGACAATCTATTAAAAGTGAAAAAACTAACAGAATCATTAGTGAAATGGAAGAAAATAATCAAGTAAGATATCATAAAACTTTAAGTTCACTTGATGATGAAAGAAAAAATGTTGATAGTGAGATAAAAAAACTTAATGATAAAAAAGAAGAAATAAATAGAGAATTAAAAAATATGTACGAAAAAAAAGATAAAAAATATAATAATAAAGAAGAGAAAGTGGGAAGTGAAGGAGAAGATGCGCATAATTCTAATTAAACCTGAAAAACTATTAAAATATAACTTTCCAAGTGACAATATAAGTCAATATTGGATTAAAGATGTAGACTTTAACGATAATCCTCGTGACTTAGTGTTAGTAGAAAAAATAGATAATAGTTGGTTTATAGTTAGCAATGAAAATTGTTATCTTGATTTTAATGGAAAAAGATTGGATAAGCAAGAATTAATTGTTAATTATTTTTATGCGCTTAAAATTATAGGAGAAAATAATACATTATCTACTGCTTATATTTATGTTAATGAAGATAATGATTCTTCTTATACTTCTTACTCAATAGTAGAAAACGGGGACTATACTATTGGTAAAGGCGAAAAAGATTCTATTATAATTGATAATAGCTTTATGACAGAAAATATGGCAACTCTTACTAAAAATGATAATGGATATTATTTAAAAGTAAATGATAATAAATTTGGGGTTTATGTAAATAATAATAAAGTTATTTCTAAAAGACTTGAAACAGGAGATAAATTATTTATTACTGGGTATTCATTCATACTTTTAAAAGATTATATTATTATAAGTATGAAAGATGAAAATATTAAAGTTAATACTACTAAAATATATAAAAAAGAATTGCCAAAATATTCAGGACAGATAACTGAAACAATAAATGATGATAATTTGTATTTATATAATGAAAATGAGTATTATTCAAGACAACCTAGATTTGTGACTACGGTTTTAGAAGAAAACTTAAAAATAGATAGTCCGCCAGGTAAGCAAGAACAAGATGATACACCTGTTATATATACATTAGGGCCTATGCTTACTATGACAATGACTTCTGCGGTTAGTGTATCTACATCAATTGCTAATTTAACTAGTGGAAAATCAAATATATCAAGCACACTACCTTCATTACTTATTGCAGTAGCCATGATTGTATCCACTCTTTTATGGCCAACATTGTTAAAGAAGTTTAATAAGAAAAAACAAATAAAAAATGAAGAAAAGAGACAAAAAAAATATACTGAATATTTAATAGAAAAAAGAAATAAAATAGAGAGTATTAAACATAATCAACATCAAATATTAGTTGAAAATTATCCTGAGCCAAAATATCTTCAAAATATAATAATTAATAAAAAAAGAAACTTGTGGGAAAGACAAATTGATAGTGAAGACTTCTTAAATGTAAGAGTAGGAGTTGGAACTATACCTTTAAAGATTAACCTTAGTTATTCAATAGAAGATTTTACTATGTCTGAAGACAATTTAAAAGCAGAACTTACAAGTGTAACTGAAAATGCTAAAGAAATTACTAATTGCCCTGTAACTATTAGTTTAACAGAAAGAAATAAATTAGTAATAATAGGTGAGACTGTACATAAATTTAATATGCTAAAAAGCATTATATTACAACTTGCTACTGCTCATGCGTATAATGACTTAAAATTTGTATTTATGATTAATGATGATAGTGATACTATTTGGGAAAGCTTTAAATTATTGCCTCACGTTTGGAGCGATAGTAGGGATATAAGATTTTATTCAAATAACTATGATGATATGTTAAAATTATCATTTTATTTAGAACAAGTATTTACATCTAGGAAGTATTCTGATGAAGATGGTAAACAAATTGAAAGAAGTATATCTTATAAAAGTGTTCAGCCATATTATTTATTAATTGTTGATAATATTAAAAAAGTTAAGAATATTGATATAGTAGATAAAATATTAAAAGAAGAAGGAAATATTGGATTTGGTCTTTTGATTTTAAATGATGGTATATCTAATTTACCAAATGAGATAAATGATTTCTTAACAGTTGATGGCGTAAATGGCGCTATTATTAAAAATGATTTAAATAAGAAGAATCAACAAGGATTCAAATGCGATAATATTGATGAAGTAAATATGCCACTTATGTGTGAAAAATTATCTAATATTCCAATAAAAACAGATACTGTATTAACCGAACTTAAAAATTCTGTTGGTTTTTTAGAAATGTATAAAGTTGGCAGGGTTGAACAATTAGATTTAGTAAATAGATGGAAAGAAAGTGATCCAGTTAATAGTTTAAGTGTTCCAATTGGAATAAGAAGTGATGGAGAATTATTTAATTTAGATTTACATGAGAAGTTTCACGGACCTCATGGATTAATAGCTGGTATGACTGGTAGTGGTAAATCTGAGTTTATAATTACATTTATATTATCAATGTGCATTAATTTTAGTCCAGAAGAAGTATCATTTGTATTAATAGACTATAAAGGTGGTGGACTAAATGATGCTTTTGAAAACAAACTAACAGGTATTCGTCTTCCTCATTTAGCAGGAACAATCACTAACTTAGATACGGCTGAGATTAAAAGAAGTTTATCATCAATTCAAAGTGAACTTAAAAGAAGACAAAGGTTATTTGGTGAAGTTAAAGAAAAATTAAATGAAAGTACACTTGATATATATAAATACCAAAGATTATATAGGGAAGGCGTAATTGATGAGCCCATATCACATTTGTTTATAATTTCAGATGAGTTTGCAGAACTTAAAAGTCAGCAACCAGAATTTATGAGTGAACTTATTAGTACTGCTCGTATTGGTCGTTCTCTTGGCGTTCATTTAATACTTGCAACTCAAAAGCCAAGTGGTATAGTAGATGATCAGATTTGGTCAAACTCTAAATTTAAAGTATGTTTAAAAGTTCAAGAAAGATCAGATAGTATGGATGTAATTAGAAGACCCGATGCGGCTTCATTAAAAAAAGCTGGTCGATTCTACTTACAAGTAGGTTATAATGATTATTTTGCAATAGGGCAAGGAGCATATGCTGGAACTAAATATATTCCAAAAGATAAAATTACTAAAGTAGTTGATAGAGATATATCTTTTTTAAATAATATTGGTGATACAATTAGAAACATTGAAACGGAAGAAAGAGGAAAAGAAATTAGTCAAGGTGAAGAATTACCAGCCGTATTAAAATATATTTGTCAATGTGCGGAAAGTGAAAAATTAGAAGCTAAAAAATTGTGGCTTGATAAAATACCAGCAGAGATATTTATTACAAATTTAATGAGGAAATATTCTTATGTTCCAAGTACATGGAATATTGAAGCTATTGTTGGAGAATATGATGATCCTAGTAACCAAAAACAAGATCTTCTTAAATTAGACTTTAATCAAGAAGGTAATACATTAATATATGGTTCTAGTGGTAATGAAATAATGCTTACATCAATTATTTATAGTTTAATCATTAATCATTCATCTGAAGAAATAAATATATATATAATTGATTTTGGTAGTGAAATGTTTGGAACATTTGTTAATGCTCCACAAGTAGGTGATGTTGTATTTATAAATGAACAAGAAAAACTTGCTAATTTATTTGCAACTATTACAAAAGAGTTAGAAAGAAGAAAAAAATTATTTGTAGATTATAATGGTAGTTATAATCTATACATAAAAAATAGTGGTAAAAAATTACCTAGAATAATGATTATTGTTAATAATTATGAAATGTTTACAGAAAACTATGATGATTATGTAGATGTTATATCAAGTATATCTCGTGAATGTGAAAAATTCGGTATTTTCTTCTGTATAAGTGCATCAGGTGTTAGTGCAGTAAGAGGTAAAACTTCTCAAAATTTTTCAACTCAATTATGCTTACAGTTTAATAATCCAAGTGATTATTCTAGTATACTTGGTTCAACAAAAGGACTTATTCCAAGTGATATACCAGGAAGAGGATTGGTTAAGTTAGATGGAATTATATACGAATTTCAAACAGCTTATCCATATAAATGGGATGAAATTAATGGATTTATTAGAAATATTTGTAATCAGCTACAGAGCAAAGTTCCAACAAAGGCTAAAACAATAGCCATTCTTCCAACTCATGTAAGAATGAGTGATATCAAAGGTAGTATATCAGATATTAAAAATACGCCAATTGGTATTGTAAAAAATACTCTTGAAATAAGTACATTTAACTTTAATAGAAGTCCTATAACTCTAATATCAGCTCAAGACATGACTATGTTAGATAGATTTATTCCATCATTAGGAGAAGTATTCCAAAGTATGAATAATGTGGATTTTTATATGATAGATGCATCTGAAAGTATAAAAAATCCTAAAGTGTTTAAAAATTATTATTCTACTAATTGTGATAAAGGATTAATTAAATTACAAGATATAATGAAAAATATAGAATCCACAAAAACTAGTGTATTTATAATATATGGTATTGAATCATTTATGTCTATGTTTAATGATGAAGCTCAAAGAAATATAAAGATATTATTTAATAGATTAAAAGGTTCAAAGAATGTAAGATTAATTATATCTGATGCTGTAAGTAAAATAAAAGCATATGAATATGATGATTTTTATAGATCATGTGTTCAAGCGACTAATGCAATATGGCTAGGTTCTGGTGTTACAGATCAATTTACAATTAAATGTTCTACTTACACTAAAGAAACTAGAAGTCAAATACCAAATGATTTTGGTTATAATATTGATAGAGGAAATGCTACTTATATTAAATTACTAGACTTTTATAGGGAGGATTAATATGGATTTCAGAGTTTATATTGTTTTAGAAGTACCAATAATTGAAAAAAAGTATGAATTATTAGTACCTATAGATAGAAAAATAAATGATTTAATAAATATTTTAAAGAAGAACATACCAGAACTTACAAGTGGGTATTATAGTAAAAATAGTCCAAATTTATATAATAAATCAACAGGAATGTTATATGATATGAATACTACTATTAAAAATAGTAATATAAAAGTTGGTACTAGAATTGTGATGGTATAATTAAGTATGATAAAATATGATTGGTGAATTTTTATGGCAGAAGTAACTAATCATATTTTATTTGCAAAAAAAATAATGAAAAAAATAAATACTAGTAATAAAAATTTATATTTATATTCAGTTGGTCCTGATAGTTTTTATTTTGGAAAAGATACTTATAATTTTGCTAAAATAATGCATAAAAGTAATAGTAGGCTATTTTTTGAAAATTATATCAAATATATTAAAGATAATAATTTAAAAAATAATTTAGATGTTATTAGTAGTTTGTATGGTTTTATAACTCATTATGTTTTAGATTATACTATTCATCCATATGTATTTTATAAGGGTGGCATATTTAATAGAAATGATATAAATACTTTAAAATATTTAGATGGCCATAGAAGTATTGAAATGGGTATTACTAGTTATTATTATGGTAAAAATATAAATAATTTTAAGATGTATGAATATATGAATATAAAAAATAATAATTATATAAAATCAACTTTAGATTATGTGTTAAAACAAACATATAATATTGATAATGGTTATAATAAGTATTTGAAAAGTTACAATCAAATGAGATTAACTTATAAATATTTTAGATTTGATAAATATGGAATTAAAAAAGCGATATATAAATTTACGGATTTATTTAGAAAAAATAAGAGTAAACTTTCATATATATCATTTCATAATATTAATAATGTTGATTTAAATATTAATCACAATAAGTGGATAAATCCATGTGATAAAAATATATCATATTTTACTTCAGTAGATGATTTATTTAATAAAAGTGAAATGGAAACATTAAGACTAATTAAAATATCAAAAGATTTATTATTTGATAAAATAGATATAAATGAATTTAGAAATAAATTTCCTAATTTATCATATTTAAGTGCTCAAGAGTGTGATAGTAAAAAATATTTAAGATATTTTGAATAATATTGATATGTTAAATAACCTATTCAAAATAAATATACATACATAAACTATCTATGAAAAGGAGAGTTTTATATGATAGATAATACAGGTATGTATCACAATTATAGTGTTGAAGGTGAAATTAAACTAAAAGGAGATGATATGATGAATTGCGAAATGCCTAATATGTGTCCTCCTATATATGAATGCCCTAAAGAAAGATGTATTCATAGAGAAATCATACATAATGTACCACATGTTGTTCCAATTAACACTAGAATAATTAATCATCATATTTACAAACATACTTATAGACCATGTTATACATGTACAGAAGAAAATGAAGTTTGTAATGTAAATGAATGTATGAATACTAATTTTATGTGTTAAAGAGTCTAGTAAACTAGACTCTTTTTTATTAAAATAATATTATTTTAATTATATATAATATATGTTACAATTTAAATATAAAATAATTAAGGAGTTATTAATAAATGAAAGAAATTTTATATAATTATGATAATTTGATAGAAAGAGATATTACAGAAGTTGTTATTAGAATTAAAGCGTTATTGATTAATAACAACGATGTTATTTTAGGACTTGAAAATAATATTTATCAATTTCCTGGAGGACATTTAGAAGAAAATGAAACTTTTGAAGATTGTTTAATAAGAGAGTTGTTGGAAGAGACTGGTATTGAAATTAGTAGTGAACAAATAAAAAAGCCTTTTATGAAAGTAACATATATGAATAAAGATTGGCCTGAAATTAACAAAAATAGAAAAGCAGAAATATATTATTTTTTAATTAAAACAGATAAAGATCCTGATTTAAGCAAAGTTAATTATACTGAGCATGAAAAAAAAGGTAATTTTAAAATAGAAAAAATACCTTTAAATATAGCTGTTGAAGTAATTAAAAATAATATTCCAAACAATGAAAAAAATAAATTAATTGCGCCTGATATGATTATGGCTATTGAAGAATATTTAAAAAGATATACAGAGTAGGAGGTATATTTTTAAATGAATAAAATAGATAAATCTGGTTGTATAGTATTTAATAAAGATAAAACAAAAGTAGCACTTATATATCGTGATTTTAGAAATGATTATACGTTTCCAAAAGGTCATATTGAAAATAATGAGTCCTTAATTGAATGTGCGATAAGAGAAACTGAAGAAGAAATAAAAATAAAACCAATAATAGAAAATGAAAATCAATGTTATATAGAAACCTATGAATCTTTTGAAGGCATAGTAAATGTATATTATTACATAGCATATGATGGTGGTATTAGCGATAATAAATCATTAGATACTCATGAAGTACTATGGACAAGTATAGATGATGTAGAGAATAAATTGAGTTATGATTCTACTATAAAGATGTGGAAAAAAATAAAGGAAAATTTAGATGAGCATTAAATAAATAATGCTCTTTTTAATTAATTATTGTATAATGATTATGTTATGAAGAAGTATGTATTATTAGTTTTAATTATATTATGGATGGGTGTTATATTTATATTTAGTTCTAAGACGGGTAGTGAGTCTACTAAACAAAGTGATGGCTTCATTAGTATAACTATTGGAAATATAGTAAGTATTTTTGATAAAAGTTTAACTAATGAGGAAAAAGAAAGAATTATAGATATAGTAGAGGTACCTATTAGAAAAATAGCACATATTACTGAATATTTTATATTAACTATATTAGTTAGTTTATTTGTCAATAGTTATAAAATAAGCATAAAAAATGTAGTATATATTACATTTGCTATATGTGTATTATATTCTTGTAGTGATGAAATACATCAATTGTTTGTTAGTGATAGAAGTGGTCAAATAATAGATGTATTAATTGATAGTATTGGAATTAGTATATGGTTAATTATATACTATTTATATAAAAGAAAGGAAGTTTTAAAGTGATAAATATTGTTTTGTTTGAGCCTGAAATTCCAGCAAATACTGGTAATATTATGAGAACATGTGTTGCGACTAATTCTCATTTGCATTTAATTAAGCCATTAGGATTTAGTTTAGAAGATAAATATATCAAAAGATGTGGTGTTAACTATATAGATAAATGTGTATACACGGTATATGAAAATATAGATGAATTTTTTAAAAAGAATAAAGGCGAATACTATTTTTTAACAAGATATGGACATAAACCTCATAGTAGTTTTGACTATAGTGATGTATCTAAAAATTATTATTTTATTTTTGGTAAGGAATCAACAGGAATACCAAAAGAGATTTTAAGGCCGTATATACATAGGTGTATGAGAATACCTATGAGTGATAATGTACGAGCACTAAATGTTTCAAATGCGGTCGCAATAATGACTTATGAAGCATTAAGACAACAGGAGTATCCAAATTTATTATTTGATGAACCTCATAAGAGTAAAATGTTTATAGAAGAAGATTAAAAATAATTTGTCAAAATTCTGTATACTAATATTGTAAAGTGAATAATATTCATGTATATTAGTATTATAAAGATAGGGAGATGATAGATGTGATATATCCTTCTATAGACAAATTATTAAATATAGTTGACTCTAAATATAAACTAGTTCATATTGCTGCAGATAGAGCTAAAGTAATGAAGGAACATAAACATTTTCAAATGAATGAGAATGAATATGTATCAAAAAAAGAAATAGGAAGAGCACTAGAAGAAGTAGATAAAGGATTAATTACAATGAAAGAAGATTAATTCTTTTTTTATCTTTTAATTTATTATTTTTTATAGTATAATTTTTATAGTAGAGTAAGAAGGTGTTTGATATGTATGATAATAAGATATTAGTTAACATATATGTATTGTCATTAAGTAAAAATTGTGAAATATTTATTCCTGTAAATGAGAAAGTAGGTCATATTACAAAATTACTTGCTAATATATTAGATTCTATTAATACATCTGGTAATAGTATTATAATGAACGCTGATACTGGTGTATGTTATAAAAACAATGATTTAATTAGAAATACAGATATTAAAAATGGCTGTAAGCTTGTCTTTTTATAGGAGGTAGTTATGAATTTATATTTATTTGATGAAGAAAGAATTATTATATTTACACTTCCCGTTAAAAAGATTGGTAACTTTTGGCTTAAAGATGATAAAGATAGAAATCTTGTTAATATATCAGCCCAAAATAATTCATGGTATTTAAAGCCAAGTAAGATAACTAAAATATATGATTCTAATAATAATACAGAAAACTTAATGTTGCAAAATAAAACATTTTATTTAGTAGAGAAAGATGAGAAAAAATATATATTATATAGTGATTATTTAAGTGATAATTCATTTAAAAATTATACAGTACAGGATAATATGACTATTAAAGTAGGAAAGTCTACAACAAATCAAGTATGTATTCCTTTATCTTGTGTTAATGATGAGCATTTAGAACTTTCATATGTTAATAAGAAATGGACTATAAAATTACTTAATAATTCAGTAGCATATATAAATGGAAGAAGAATTAGAAATCAAGTTATTGATTGTAATTTTGGTGATGTTGTTAATGTTTATGGTGTAAAATTACTTTTAGTATGTGGATATGTATTTATTAATAATCCTTTTAATAATCTTGTTATTAATGGACTTGAACATATAGATTTATTAGTAGAGGATGATATTACAGATGAAGAGATAGAAAATGAAGATATGTATGCAGATGATGATTACTTTCTAAAGTCTCCTCGTATTATGAAAAATATTGTAACGTATGAAATGAAAATAGATTCTCCACCTCCAAAAGATAATACACAAGATCCACCTCTTTGGATTACTTTAGGCCCTATGCTTACAATGGCTGCGAGTTCCTTAATTACATTAAGTAATAGTTTATCTTATTATATTAGTGGTGAGAGAACATTTACTCAAATATTACCATCAATAATAATTTGTTTATGTATGATATCAACTATGTTAATATGGCCATTTATTACAAAAAAATTTCAAAAGAAACAAAGAGAGAAAAAAGAAGAAGAAAGACAAAATCTATATCAAGAATATATTAATAAAAAAGATAAAGAACTATCAATTGAATATGAAAACCAGAAAAGGACTTTAGAGGAAACAATAATATCTACTGATATTTGTTATGATATGATAATTAATAAAAGAAGAACTCTTTGGTCAAGAAGAAGTGATCAAATAGATTTTTTGAAATTAAGAGTCGGTAGAGGAGATATAAAATTTGATTCTAATATAGTTTATCATAGTGAAGATTTTACAATGGATAGTGATAACTTAAAAGAAATGCTTAATAAATTAATTAATTTTAATAAAATTATAAGCGATGTTCCAATTAGCTATTCATTTGTGGATAATCAATTAACTGGTATTAATGGTATTTATCCAAAATACATTACATTTACAAATAATTTAATATTACAAATGATGGCATTTCATAGTTATGATAATTTAAAAATAGTAGTATTTACAAATAAATTACATGCTCATAGATGGGATTATTTAAAAGAAACTCCATATTGTTTTTCAAATGATAAACAAATAAGATATTTTGCAACTAATGTTGATGAAATGCAAGAAATATCAGAATATATACAACAAATTTACAACTCTAGAAAAATACTTAATAAAAGTGGTAATGGTAATGAAAGAATAAGTGATTATTCTAGATTTGAAGAAGGATATTTCTTTATATTAATAGATGATATTGATGTAGCTAGAAAAATTGATTTAATTAATGATATTCTAAAAGAAAAAGGTTGTAATTTGGGATTTAGTATTGTAATTCTTGAAGAAAAATTATCTAAAATTCCAAGTGAAATATCTAAGTTTATAATTATAGGAGAAAAAACATCAGTTATATTAGATACAAATAATAATAATCAAACTAAATTTATTGAAGAAACAAATGATAATTATGATATGTACGCTTGTTCTAAAGTAGTTGCAAATATGCCTCTTAGAATGAAAGATGCTGAAAAGCAATTGCCAAATAGTGTTTCGTTCTTAGAATTATTTGGTGTTGGTAAAATTGAACAATTAAATGTCTTAAACAGATATAAAGAAAATAATCCAACTAAATCTTTGAAAGCTCAAATTGGTATTAATACAGTGGGTGAACCATTTATGTTAGATTTGCATGAAAAGCAACATGGTCCTCATGGATTAGTAGCTGGAATGACTGGTAGTGGTAAATCTGAATTTATTATTACTTATATACTTTCAATGGCAATAAATTATAGTCCAGAAGAAGTAGCATTTGTATTAATAGATTATAAAGGTGGAGGACTTGCAGGAGCATTTGTTGATAGTGAAACAGGTAAAAAATTACCACATGTTGTGGGTACTATTACTAACCTTGATAAAACTGAAATTAATAGAGCATTAGCTAGTATTAATAGTGAGCTTCAAAGAAGACAAAAGATATTTAATGAAGTTAGGCTTAAAACTGGTGAGGGAACTATAGATATTTATAAATATCAAAGGTTATATAGAGATGGTGTAATTAATGAACCAATTCCTCATTTGATAATTGTAAGTGATGAATTTGCGGAATTAAAAGATCAACAACCTGAGTTTATGGATGATTTAGTCTCTACTGCTCGTATAGGTCGTTCACTTGGTGTACATTTAATACTTGCAACTCAAAAGCCAAGTGGTGTAGTAGATGGTCAAATATGGTCAAACTCTAAATTTAAAGTATGTTTAAAAGTTCAAGATAAACAAGATAGTATGGAAATGATTAAAAATGACTTAGCAGCAGAACTTAAAAATGTTGGTAGATTCTATTTATTAGTTGGCTATAATGAATATTTTGCAATGGGTCAAGCAGCATGGGCAGGTGCACAATATTATCCTAATGATGAATATAAAAAACCAGTTGATAAAAATTTATATTTTATAGATAATGTTGGTTCTATTAGTAAAACTATAAATAATATTTTTTCTAAAACTAATATTGTAGCTAAAGGTGAAGAACTTACTAACATAGTTAAATATTTAATTACAATTGGAGAGGAAACTAATTTTAAGATAAATCAGTTATGGTTAGATAGAGTTCCAAATCAAATATATATTGATGAACTTACAAGTAAATATAATTATCAACCTGAAAAATTTAAAATCAATCCTATTATTGGTGAATATGATAATCCATCAAATCAAACACAAGGACTATTTACATTAGACTTTAATAATATGGGAAATACTGTAATATATGGTACGAATGAAAGTGGAAAAGATGAATTATTACAAACTATTATCTATTCATTAATAAAGAATTATTCTAGTGAAGAACTAAATTTATATATTTCTGATTTTGGTTCTGAAACATTAACCACATTTAAAAATGCTCCTCAAGTTGGAGATGTTGTAATTAATGGTGAAGATGAAAAAGTAAATAATTTCTATAAATTATTATTATTTGAAATGAATAAAAGAAAAAAAATGTTCACCGAATTTGGTGGCAATTATAATTTATATGTTAAAAATAGTGGTAAAACATTACCGGCTATTGTTGCAATTATAAATTCAGTTGAAATAATGAATGAACTATATATGGATTGCATTGAAAAATTTATACAAATAATAAGAGAAGGTAATAAATATGGTATGTATTTTATATTTACTACAGATAATCAAAATACTATTAAGATGAAAGTAACACAAAGTTGTAAAAACTTTATATGTTTACAAATGAATAATGAACAATCATATAGAGATATTCTTGGTAAAACAGCAAATATTATTCCTTCACCAAATCTAGGTAGAGGCTTAATGAAAAAAGATATTGTTTGTGAATTCCAAACTGCATTTATTACAAAAGATGAAACATCTTATAATGCAATTAAACAATTGGTAAATGAGTTAAATACTAAAGGTTATAAAAAAGCACAACCAATACATGTAATGCCAGATAAAATAGAAATATCTAGATTTAAAGATAA
>JAQXHG010000041.1 GCA_029007115.1 bacterium
ATAACTTCTCTTGAACCTTTTGAATTTATTATCTCACTTAATACTCTTTGTAATTCAGGCTCATCCCTCAAAAATCCTTCTAAATCAGCTATTTTTTCATCAGCCATACTTTGAAGTCTTATTATATCCTTATTTGCACTAGAAGTAAGTTCATTCATAATTCTTCTTATTTCTCTAATCTTTTCAGATGCTTCATCCACTACTTTTCTAAATGCTTCATCACTATCAGATTTTATAGTTTCTTTTAAATCTAAAACATATCTTCCAAGCTCATCATAATAATCTTTTTTAACCTTATCTATAGATTCATCTATTATTCTTACAGAATCTTTAGTTTTACTATCAATTGAAGATAATGCTTGATTCATCATAGCATCTACTTTTTGCTCATAATCTATAGTACTTTTTCTAAGTCTATCATATGTATTTATTGAATCTTGTACTTCTCTTACCTTACCATCTAAATTAGCAAATTTTCTTTCATCTATATCATAAATACCATATTTCTTCTTAACATCCATTACTCTTGAATTAAAATAATCATTTATATCACCATGCTCATTTTGACATCCAGTTACAAAAGATAAAAATTCTCTTTTAACTTCATCTGCTGTATGACAAAGACCACCAATAGTTAATATATACTTACGAACTATCATTTTAGTAGAATCATTAAGACTACTTCTATTTAATATATTAATTACTTGTTGATAATCTAATTTATTATCAAATAATGCATATAATTCTTTATCAAGATATCCATCACTTGCAATAATCATTGCCTTAACATCTTCATAATTATCTGTTTTATCTCCAAGAGGTAAATAGAATTTTACTTCATCTATTATTTTATTTAATACTTCTTTAATATTTTGTCCTTCTTTTACTATAATTTCTCCATTTGATATTAAAAGCATAATAGCATTTAAAAATTCAAAATCATAAAAATCATTTAATCTACTTCCATATCTAATTTCATTTACATATTCAACTAAATAATTAATTTCATCATAACTTAATTTATTACTTCTTTTAATATTTCTAATCAAAATTCTTAACTTCTTATCTTCCATTTTTACTTTTCCCCTACTTTTAATACAATTTTTTTATCTAATAAATCGCTCTTATATAATACGCTATCTTTATCAATAGGCTTTATATCTTCACTTTGAATATCAATTATTGATGGTGCAGAAACTAAATGATAATAATAATTTCCTTCTAAATGTTCATCATAATATCCATCAAAACCTTTTAAGTCTGTAAATTCAGTTTCAATCACATATGCATCACTATTATCACTTATCCTTAAACATAATAAGTTTTTACTCATTTTATCAAGAGTAACTTTTTGACTATTCACTTCACCATTAACATAAACGACATATATCTTTGAATAAATATCTTTTTTAACAAAATAATCATCATTACAGTCTACATACATAGTACGAACACTTCTCAATTCTTCTTCATGAGATCTTTTTAAATCTGCTCCTATTTCATTATTTGTTCCAAGACTAGAATATTTAATATCTGTCGCATAATATGCTCCCCATGGTAACTTAAACCATTTTAAGTTACCAGTTGAATCAAAATCAATAAGAGAATATGAAGGCTTATTAGTTTCTTCTAACTCCTTATCATTTATATATAATAATGTATTATCTTTAAATATTCTTTTATTACACTTCACTCCTTGATTAGATGCAAAATACTCATATTTACTAGTTATTTCATAAGATGGTATATTTGTATATACCTTTATACTTTCTTTATCAAATGTAATATTCATTAATATTTCATTAAGTCCAGGTATTATACCAGATATAATAAATTCATAATTGTTTATACCTACTTCTCTATATGATAATTTAATAATACTATTATATCCATTTACTTTTCCATTTATTGTATAAAATGTCCTATAACCATTAATACATCCATCAAAACAAACATTAATATTTGTTTTAGAAAATAGTTCTCTTAAATGATACTTAACTATTTCCATTAAAGATTTGACTTTATCACTTTCAAATAATAAACTCTCATCATATAAACATTTATTACTATAGTAACTATATATATCATTTATATTATCTAAATTACCATTTTCAAGTATATCAGCAGTATCATTATCTATAGTTATATCTCTACCTTCACTCTTCTCTTTTAAATATACATATTTAACTCTTCTAATAAATTCTTTAAAATAATTATCATCAGATGCTAAAGATAAATATTTACCATTATCATAAAAAACGATTAAGAAAGGTATCTTATTTTTAATAAATTTTAAATCAATAGAATCTATATTTTTAAGTTTATTTATCTTTATTAAAGTTTCATCCATAGATAAAAATTGCACAATAATACCCCCTTTAAAATTGACATATATTATAACACACAAATATTTGATAGTCAAATCATAAACCAATAAAAAAAAGTATTCCTTTCTACCATAAAAAATAAGAATACTTTTTTAATTTTTTTATTATATTTTTTCTATTAATATATCAGCAATTCTCTTAGATGCTAGTCCATCGCCATAAGGGTTTGACGCATTACTCATCTTTTTATACTCGTTTTTATCAATTAATAGTTTTTTAAACTCTTTGTATATAACATCTTCATTTGTTCCAACTAATTTTAATGTGCCAGCTTTAACTCCTTCTGGTCTTTCAGTTGTATCACGCATAACTAGTACTGGTTTTCCAAGCGATGGTGCCTCTTCTTGAATTCCTCCACTATCTGTTAAAACCAAATATGAGCGTGATAAAAAATTATGAAAGTCTAATACATCTAATGGTTCTATTATTCTAACTCTACTCTCACCATTAAATATTTCATTAGCAGATGATCTTACTTCAGGATTCATATGAATTGGATAAATAACTTTTATATCTTCAAATTCATTAACAATTCTTTTAATTGCTCTAAACATTTGTTTTAAAGGTTCTCCTAAGTTTTCACGTCTATGAGCTGTTAGTAATATTAATCTACTACCTTTTGCCCATTCTAAATGCTCATTAGAATAGTTTTCTTTTACAGTTGTCTTTAATGCATCAATAGCAGTATTGCCTGTTACATAAATTGTCTCTTCACTTTTACCCTCATTTAATAAATTTTTCTTACTTAATTCTGTTGGCGCAAAATTAAATTTTGAAATAATACTAACTGCTTGTCTATTAAATTCTTCAGGAAATGGTGAATATAAATTATATGTTCTAAGACCTGCTTCTACATGTCCAACTGGTATTTGTAAATAAAAGCATGATAATGCTGTTACAAATGTTGTTGTAGTATCACCGTGTACTAAAACAACATCTGGTCTTTCTTTTTCCAAAACTTCTTTTATTCTATTTAATATATTAGTTGTAACATCAAATAATGTTTGTCTATCTTTCATTATAGACAGATCATAATCAGGCTTAACATTAAAAGCTTCTAACACCTGATCTAACATTTGTCTATGTTGTCCAGTTACACACACAACTGTTTTTACTTTTTTTCTTGATTTTAATTCATTAACTAACGGACACATTTTAATAGCTTCAGGTCGAGTCCCAAAAACTAACATTATTTTTTTCATATTATTTCTCCTT
>JAQXHG010000042.1 GCA_029007115.1 bacterium
GGTGTATCTGTTGTCACGCCAGTGGCAGCGCAGAGTAGCTATGTGCGGAAGGGATAATCGCTGAAGGCATCTAAGCGAGAAGCCCACTCCAAGATGAGTTTTCTCTATCTTTAAGATATAAGATCCCTTGTAGACGACAAGGTTGATAGGTTAGATGTGTAAGCATAGTGATATGTTGAGCTGACTAATACTAATAGATCGACAATTTAATCATTTATATTAATTTGATAAAAATAATCACATTATCTTGTTTTGAGAGAACAATTGTGTTATAATACATTTGATTGGTGACGATAGCAAAGTGGATACACCTCTTCCCATACCGAACAGAGAAGTTAAGCACTTTAACGGCGAAAATAGTGTAAGCGAAGATAGCAAGTTGCCAATTTTTTTTTGTAATAAAATCACAATTTATTTGTGATTTTTTATTTATATAAAGACTTTTTTATTAAAATTTGATACTATAATATATAGGAGAATATATAAATGAAAAAAATTAAATTAACTTTATTTGGAAAGATAGTTTTTACTTTATTATTTTTGTTTTTGATTATAATTTTAAAAAGCATTTTATTAAATAAAAAAGATAATATTACTATTATTAGTGATTATAATAATTTAAATAATTCTACAAATGAATTTATTGTTAATACTTCTGAAACTGATAAGGAAATAATTAATACATTTTTTGCTAAAGGAATGAATGTTGATGATTTTAAAAAAATATATTATCAATCTTCTAATTATGTTGACAACTCTGGCAACTATAAAAATATTGAATATGACTTTGATAATAAACTTCATTATAGTGAAATTGAAGATATGTTATATAATTTAAATAATAGCGATATTGTAAAATTAGAAATCATTGGTAAAAGTGTTGATAATAGGAATATATATGGTATTGAAGTTGGTAAAGGTGATAAAATAATTTATATTGATGCAAATATACATGCTGCTGAGATAGCAAATACTCTTATTCTAATGAAATATATAATTGATATAGTAAATAGTTATGAATTAAATGATTTATCAATTATTGATGCTTTAAATACTTATAAAATAGTTGCTATTCCTACTATGAATCCTGATGGTTATGAAGTTTATAATTTTGGTGTAGAGTCTTTAAATAATAAGAATTTATGGTGGTATCAAAATAGAAATACATACAATTTTGAAAATATTAAAAGTAATGCTAATGGAGTTGATTTAAATAGAAATTTTCCTACTCAAAATGCTGGACTATATTATAAGGAGAAAAGTCTTATAAACAGCGTATCATTAGAAAAAACAACGAAAAGTTCTACATATTTTGGTGGATATACTTTAGGAAGTGAGCCTGAAACTAAAGCAGCGATGTATTTTATGCTTAAGCATTATAAAAATACAACACTATATATAAATATGCATTCTCAAGGTAGAGTAATATACGCAGGTAAACCAAATTTATCTGATGAATTTAATA
The DNA here is from genome assembly GCA_029007115.1 of bacterium. Classification (GTDB taxonomy): domain Bacteria; phylum Bacillota_I; class Bacilli_A; order RF39; family UBA660; genus CAG-1000. The sequence continues at coordinate 1,466 of JAQXHG010000042.1, forward strand.
AAATAACTAAATCATTTGCTAATAATATATCTAGTGTAAGTGGTTATACGGTTTATGGGCTTAATTCTGAAGAAGTTGGTGAAGGAAATGATGGGAGTGTTACTGATTTTATGTCAGAATTAGCTAATGGTTTTAAGTTTAGTAGTATAACAGGTAGATTAACTACTAATAAATATATTGATAATTCATGTAAATTAGTTTATTCATATCCTGTTATTACTATGGAAACAATAAAAACTTATACTACTGATCCTAGTATTTTTAAAAAAGAATATTATGATATAAAAATAAAAGAAGTATTATATAGTTTAATTGAAGAGTAAATTAAAATAATTTACTTTTTTTTATATATTAATTGTTAATTAAATGTGTAAAATGTTTTCAATTTATTTTAGTTTTTTAAGTAATGTGTTAATATTATTATAGAGGAGTGTATAATATATGAAATATCAGTTAGAAGAAGATGATTTATTTGAATGGAAAGGTGATAATTATATCACTATTGATGTTTTTGAATATAAAAATATCAAATATTATTTTACTAATAAGTTAATTGGTGAAGAAGAACCTAGTAAAGAATTCATAGTTTTTAAAGGATTAGAAAAAGGCTTAGTAATAGAAAATGATAAGTCTATATTAGATATAGTACTTCCAGTTTTTAGTACAAATATGAATAAAAGATTAAAATTCTTAGAAGCTAATAGTAAAGTAGGTGAAGAATAATGGATAAAGTAGCAGAATTAGAAGCAAGATTAAATGAAATAAAAGATAAATATGATAATAATCTTGATAATATTGGATATATAGAATTAGAAAAAGTTGCACATGAAATAGATGATATTAGAAATGAAGTACAAGGTGTATTTCAAGAATATGATGATAGAATACATAGAGAGGACAATGGTAGATTTAGGAGAGCTGAATATGATATATCACAATTAGCTGAATTAACAACTAAAATAAATGAAATAGATGATTTATGTTATGACACCGCTAATGCTATATATGCTGAAGCCAATAAAAAACAAATCATGTTTGAAGGCAAATTATTTAGAAGAAATCAAATTAAAACTATAGCAAGATATTATGAATTTAGAATTCAAAATACTGAAAAACATTTAGATGAATTAAGAAAAATGAATTCAAGTAAAAGAAATTCTACTGAGATTGAAATATATGAATCTGCACTTGAAAAATATAAAAATAGTTATGAAGAATTAAATAATCTTTCTGATGAGTTAGATCAAGAAATAAAAATTATAAGAGAAGGCGGAGAAATCGATTACGATAAATATTTAGATACAAGTGAAAAATCAATCAAATACATGGAAGAAGAAGGTATTTTAAAAGAACCAGAAAAAGAAAATATAGATAAAGAGGTAGAAGAAAAAATATCTAAAAATAAAATAAAACAAAGGCTAGATGAAATAATTGATAAAGAAAAAGAATTTGATGTTTATAGAAGAGGCCAAGATAAATCTAAAACTCAAGATATGCAAGAAGAAAAAGATAAAGATGAAGAAAAAATAAACGAAAATAATCAATCTTTTGAAGATAAATCATATGATTTTGAGAAAACTAATGAAAAGGAAGTTAGTGATTATTCTTCTAATGATAAAAATACAACTTCTGATTCTACTAATGGAAATAATAGCAATACTAGTGAAGAAAATAAAGAAGTTGACATTACTTTACCTAATGAGCCTATGCTAAATGTACCTGAAGAAAACATGGAACAGTCACAGGCAGTTGTTCCAAAAAATAAAGGAAAAAAACCAAAGATAACTTGGAAGACTGTTGCAGCTGTTGCGGCTGGTATAGGAATCGGAGCTACAGTATTTTTTACAACAGGTCCACTTGGTGTAGGAGTAATGATGACTGCAAGTGGGGTGGCAAAAAGATTTATCAAAAATCAGGAGAAAAAAGTAGCAAGCCTTACATCTTTAAATAATGCTACTAGCGTAAAATCAATTGAAGAACCAAGACCTGGATTACGGGGAGCGATAGATAAATTTAAAAATTATATTAAGTCACCAGAAGGTTTAAGAGATATGAGATGGATGTTAAATGCAGCTATGATTACTGGAGCAGGTTTAACTGTTGGCCAAATGGCTCAACAATTTTATGCAAATGCAAGTACACCACCAGTGGAACCTACTGTTGAATCAGTGTCAGCACCAACTACTGATCCAAACCCTCTTACAATGCCTGAACCAATACAAACTATAAATCCAACACCAGATACTACAGTAGTTGATACTGTAGTAGAAAATGGATTAAGTTATGATAATATTAAACTTGGAGAAAGTGTAGGAGAATTCAATGTTGATGTTGGTTATGGTACTTCGTCATCAGCACTTAGTGGAACTAATGCTGAAGTATTAAATGGTAATTTAATTAATTCAACCAATTCTCAATTTGGTAGATTTAGAGTATTTAATCCAGATGGTACTAGAACAATAATTACTGATACAGGTGTATCTATACAAGATTTAATAGATCAAGGATATGATATAAGTCAAATTGCTATTGATGTTACGAATAATCAAGGTGCAAGTCAAGCATGGGTAAATGTATCAGATTTAATGGGTGGAGGAAAAGGATTATGATAGATAAAGTTGTTACATTAGAAAATGACTTAACATATTACATATTAGATGAGTATACATCAGAAGATGGAAATAACTATGTTTTTGGTGTACAAATAGATGCTGAAACAGATGCTTTAAGTACTAATTATATATTTCTTAAAGCAATAGGTGAATTAAATGATACTCGTTTTGATAATATTACTGATAAAGATGAATATTTAAAGATAGGAAATATATTTTTAAATAGACTTACTAATTAAAATAAAAAGATTATAACTATTAAATATAAAGTTATAATCTTTTTATATATTTATTTATAAAATTATTGCAAAATAATATAAATATAAATTATATATTATAAAATTGCTAGTAATTTAGTCTTTTTTATGATAAAATTTATACAATTGATTGTGAAGGAAAGAGATTGAAATAATATTTTATAGAGAGTTAGTGGTTGATGGAAACTAATAAATATTTTCATGAAGATGAATCTGGAATCAAATCGTGTATTCGCGTTAAGAATTAAAGAGTATGTTAGACATAAAATAAGGTGGTACCGCGGAATATTTCGTCCTTTGATTATGTCTTTTTATATGGTGGTGATATAATGGATAGATATTTTGAAAAGATAAGTTTTGAGCAATTTAAAAAAGATATTAGTAGCAGTAAAAAACTATATAATAGTTTTAATCTTCCTAGTAGAAAAACAACTACAAGTGCAGGATATGATTTTTATGCAATCGAAGACTTTATTATTAAACCTAATGAAATTAAAAAGATACCTACAGGAATAAAAGCTAAGTTTATGGATGATGAAATGTTACTTTTGTTAGTTAGAAGTAGTATGGGATTTAAATATAATGTACGGATGTGTAATCAAGTTGGTTTAATTGATAGTGATTTTTATAATAATAAAGAAAACGAGGGACATATGTGGGTGGCTTTGCAAAATCATGGAGATAAAGATTATATTGTTAAGAAAGGTGAAGCCTTTTGTCAAGGAGTATTTGTAAAATATTTAACTTGCGGAGAAAGTGTAAGTATTAAAAGAGATGGGTGGAGTGGAAAACCCGAAGAGAGGAAATGATTAAAAATGAATAAAGAAAAATTTTATATAACAACGCCAATATATTATCCAAGTGGAGAATTTCATATTGGACATTGTTATACAACTATTATTGCAGATGCAATTGCGCGCTATAAAAGATTAAAAGGTTATGATGTATTTTTTCAAACTGGAACAGACGAACATGGACAAAAAATAGAAAAAAAAGCATTAGAAAAAGGTGTTACTCCAATGGAGTATATTAATCCAATAATAGATAATGCCAAAGATTTATGGAATAAGCTAGGTATATCTTATGATTATTTTATTAGAACAACTGATGAACAACATGTAAAGGCTGTGCAAAAAATATTTAAGAAAATGTATGATAAAGGAGATATATATAAAGGAGAATATAAAGGATTATATTGTACACCATGTGAATCTTTCTGGACAGAAAGTCAACTTGACGAAGATGGTAAATGTCCAGATTGTCATAGAGATATTCAAGAAGTTAGTGAAGAGGCTTATTTCTTTAAATTATCAAAATATCAAGATAAACTTGTTGAATACTATGATAAAAATCCTGAATTTATATTGCCACTTAGTCGTAAAAATGAAATGTTAAATAATTTTATTAATCCTGGGCTTGAAGATCTATGTGTATCTCGTACATCATTTAAATGGGGAATACCAGTAGATTTTGATGAAGGGCATGTAGTTTATGTATGGGTAGATGCCTTAAGTAATTATATAACTTCTCTTGGATATCTAAGTGATAATGATGAGTTATTCAAAAAGTATTGGCCAGCTGATTTACATTTAGTTGGTAAAGAAATAGTAAGATTTCACACTATTATATGGCCATGTATGTTAATGAGTCTTGAACTTCCATTGCCTCATCAAGTATTTGGTCACGGGTGGTTAATTATAAATGGTGGTAAAATAAGTAAATCAGTAGGAGGATATAAAGATCCAAGAGAATATATAGATGAATATGGAGTAGACGCTGTTAGATATTTTGCATTAAGAGAAGTTCCTTTTGGTAATGATGGCAATTTTTCAGAAGATGCATTAATTGCTAGAACAAATGCAGATTTAGTAAATACTTTAGGCAATTTAGTAAATAGAACACTAGCAATGAGTAAAAAATATTTTGATTCTAAAGTAGAAAATCCAAATATAAATGAAGATATTGATGATATGTTAGTTAATTATGCAAAAATGCTTCCAAATCTAGTAGAGAGTAAAATGAAGAGTCTTAAAGTAAATGAAGCACTTGAAGATATTTTTGAATTATTAAAAAGAAGCAATAAATATATTGATGAAACAACACCTTGGGTTCTTGCTAAAGATGAAACTAAAACTGATAGATTAAAAACAGTTTTATATAATCTTCTTGAAAGTATTAGAATATCTGCTATATTATTAAGAGCATTTATACCTACAACTTCTGATAGAATATTTAAGATGTTAAATACTAAAAATATAGATTTTGATACACTTGAATTTGGTAATTTAGAAACAGATATTACTTTAAATGAGTCAGAAATATTATTTAATAGAATTGAAGTAAAAGAATAGTAACCAAGATTTTCTTGGTTTTTGTTTCATTTTATTTTATAATATATTTTATGAAGAAAAAAAAGAAATATATTTTAATATTGATTTTATTTTTGTTAGTTATGATTTTTATAATATTCTTTTTTATAGAAAAAAATAATGAAATTCATATTAAAAATAATACTAAAATTATGTTAGAAGATATTTATAAACTTGAAAGTGGTAACTATATATTTAAAGAGGGTAGTATTTATAATAATAATGATTATATTGTTAGTGATTATCATAATGTTAGTGGTGTTGGAAAAATAAATGTTGATAATTATGGTAATGTTGAATTTTATATTGATACTACTAATTATTGTATAAGTAAAACATATCTTGGTAGTGTAGAGATATCTAAAAAGAAATGTAAGGATTTTAAAGAAATAAAAGTTGAGTTTATTCGTAATAATAATACATTATCATTTATAACTAATCTAGATAAAAGTGAATATATGATTTCAACTAAAGATGATTTTAAAGGTATCTGGATTGAAAATAATAATAGTACAGTAGTTTTAGAGAGTTATAATGAAGGTGATAATTATATTTGGTTTAAAGATAGTGACGGAAATATAAGTGATGTTATAGAGTTTAAGGTAGAATGCTTAATTACTAATAACACTAAATATAATAAAAATGTTTTTTATTGTAGTGGTTCTAAAGTAATTATTGATGATATTAGTTGGATAGTAATAAAAGATACTTATGACAAGATAACATTAATAAGTAATGAAGCAATAGATAAAAAATTACCTCATTGTATCAAAGGAATAGATGGTAATTGTCAATTTATTGATAAAGAAATAATATATAAGTGGGATAATTCATATATAAATCAATATTTAAATTATGAGTATATTAAAAACTTATCAGATGATACTGTTAATAGTATTGTTGATGAAGAAATATGTATAGATATTGATGTAGAGTGTGATAATGAGAAATGCATTGGATTAACTAAAAAAGAAATAGAAGAAAAAGGATATACATGTAATATATATACTAAAAGTAAATTAAGATTGATAACTTATAGTGAATATAATTATCTATATAATAATTTAAATAAAAATATAATAGGTACTAATTATTGGATAATGAATACTTATTTAGAAAATAAAGGATCAATAATAGATAGTAGTAATAATATATTTATAAATGAAGATTTATATTTATTACATTATGTTAAACCAGTTATATCATTATATAAATTAGATTAACTACTTGAAAATTAATTTATAAATTGGTATTATAATTATGATACTAGGAGGTAGTTATGGAAGAAAATAAAAATCAAACAATGTTTTTAATAATAATAGGTATTGCTACATTACTAGTGGCAATTGTAGGAACTACTTTTGCATGGTTTAGTATTAAATTATCTGATACTGATGATAAAAAAGAAATTGTTATTACTAAAGCAACATTAGGATCAGTGGTATTTGAAAATGGTTCTACTATTGATACTAATACACTTTTAACAACAGGTAAAATTACTAAAAATTTTAAAATATCTCAAAGTGATACAATGTCTACAGAGTTAATAAAGTATAATATAAAATTAAATGTTACATCAAATACAATAAATATAGAACAGCCTAATTTAATTATTCATTCATTAAGTGGAAGAGGTAATTCTAATGGAGGAACTTTAGCAAATATGGATGTTAGCAATGTTCCAAGTACAAGTATTGTTATAGGAAGTGGAGTAATAGATGGTTATGAGACACATGAATATGAATATAATATTACTTTAAATAATGTTAATGCATTATTGTTACAAGGAAAACAATTTGAAGCTTATTTAACTGTTGAATTATTACAACCGGAAGTTAAAAGTGAGTAAAATCACTTTTTATTTTGTATTGTAAACTTTTTATAAATTTGTTATCATTAATATAATAAGGGTTGTAATATTAAATGTTGGAAGGATAGATTATTATGAAAAAAACTAAATTATTTATAATATTATATAGTTTTGTTTATATATTTATTTTAGCTATGACTATTGGAATTTGTATTAGTTATTATAATAATTATATTAAAGATCATAGTGATATTATAAAAGAAAATAAATTTAGTTTGCTTGTTAATTACGATAGAACTGATAATATTTCATTAACTAATTTACCTTATAATTATAATGATTCTTATACGTTTAAAGTAGAAAACTTTAGTGAAGATACAATTGGAAATTATAAAATTATTTTTGAAGTTATAACTCCTGTATCTAATATGATAGATGAAAATTTTGTTTATACTTTAACATCTAAATCAATAAGTACTGATAAGAGTAATATTGTTGTAAGCAAAAGCGAAACACCAATTCCAATTGTAACAAAAGAATTAGGTATTGCAACCATAACACCAGGAAATACCCATGAATATACTCTTAATTTAAAATTAAAAAACATTAGAACAAATTACTTAATAGGAAAAGTCTTCGTCTCAAAGATAAGGATAGAAGATATAAATAACTAGGTGGTATTATGGAAGAAGATAAGACTATTAAGAAGAAAAGATTATTTAAAAAAATAGGTCAAGTAATTAGTTATACTTTAATTGTGATTTTAATGATAATTGCTTCTTTTTTAATGCTATATATTATTACATGCAAAATAGCAACAAAAAAACATGAAATCCCACCATTTGGATTATATACTATAATTAGTCCAAGTATGGTTCCAAGTATTAATGTTTATGATGTAATATTGATTAAAAAAGTAGAAACTTCTGATTTAAAAGTAGGTGACATTATAACTTTTAAATCAACAAATAATTTTTTTGGAAATACACCAATTACTCATAGAATTGTTGAAATTCTTGATACTGAAGATGGAATTAGATATGAAGTAAAAGGTGATGCAAATGCAATAGAAGATGAAGAAAAAGTAATACCAGAAAATATATATGGAAAAGTTGTATTAAGAATACCAAGTCTTGGAAAAATACAATTTTTCTTAACTTCTAAAAAAGGTTGGATCGCAATTATATTAGTTCCTACTATATTAATTATTGTGTATGATATTTATAAAATAATTAATCTTATAAAATTAAGAAAAGAATTAAATGAGTATCAATAATATTAAAAATCACTATGCATATTAATAGTGATTTTTATAATTCATTCTTTTGTTATTGATGTTACTAATTTATACATTATGAAAGATAATATTGTTAAAATAAATATGCCACTCATAACAAGATTTAAATTAAATACTTGAGAACCATATATTATTAAATAACCTATTCCAGCTTTTGATGTTAGAAATTCTCCTGTAATAACACCAATTAAACACATTGATACATTAATTTTTAATGTATTTAATATTACATTTTTGTTTTCAGGTATTACTACATTTAATAATATATCTAATTTTGAGGCATTAAATGTTTTTAATAATTTTATTTTTAATTTATCTGTGTTTTCAAAACCATTTAATATTGTTTGAATAGATACAATAATTGAAATTAGTATAGCCATTGTTATTATACTTTTAGTATTAGCGCCCAACCATATTATTAATATAGGACCAAGAGCTACTTTAGGAAGGGATCCAAGTACTGTTAAATATGGATCTATTACTTTTGATAAAAACTCAAAGTTATATAAAATTATTGAAATTAGTAAAGATAAAATAGTTGTTATGAAAAATGCAATAAAGCATTCTTTTATTGTTATAAATATATGTATAAATAAATTATCTTGTTGATATAAATTTATAATTGTTTTAAGAATATATAGGGGGCTACTTGTAATAAATGTATTAATTATATTTAAGTCTGACAAAACTTGCCAAATAGTTAGAAAAATTATTAGTAATAATATTTGTGTAACTTTTATCATTATATTTTTTGTTTTAATTTTTTTTATATACTTTTTATGTTCAATCGACATTATCATCAATTTCCTTCCAGATGAGATTATAGTAAGAAGAAAATTCCTTTGTTTTTCTATTTTCAATAGGTGTAGAATTATCTGTTAATAATATATTATGAACATTTTTGATACTTGCAGGTCTTTTACTAAGCACAATTATTTTAGAACACATTGATACTGCTTCTTCTATATCATGAGTTACAATTATTACTGTCTTTTTTTCTTCTTTAATAATATTAAACACATCATTTCCAACTTTTAATCTTGTTTGATAATCAAGTGCTGAGTATGGTTCATCTAATAATAATATGTCAGGATTTATTGCAAGTGTTCTAATTAATGCCAGTCTTTGTTTCATACCGCCAGAAAGTTCACTAGGATACTTATCTTTGAATTCTATAAGTCCATATTTTTTTAATAAGTAATTAACATATTTTTTATTTTCATTATTTAATTTTTTTGATATTTTAAGTCCTAAAATAGCATTTTCATAAATTGTTAACCATGGAAATAAAGCATCTTCTTGTAACATATATCCAATTGTTATATTTTCTTTTATATTAATATTTCCAATATATTCTTTGTCTAAACCAGATAATATATTTAATATTGAACTTTTCCCACAACCTGATGGGCCAATTATACCAATAAAATCTCCTTCATGTACTTCAAATGATATATTATCAATGACTAATATTTCATCTTTTAATGAATAATAAGTTTTAGACAAATTACTAACAGTTAATAATTTAGTTGTTAAATTCATTAGTGATTAGTATTTCAGGATCTAATTTTTTATCTATGCTTTTACCATATATCATAATTTCTTGTAAATTGTTATAATCATCTATATTTATATATGTACTATCGTACCAAGAATCAGATTGTTTGTATGAATATACAATTTTGATTAAATCTGATAATGATGTATCAGGAAATTGATAATAGATTGAACTTGCAATTTTTTCTGAATCATTTTCTTTGATAAATTTTAATCCTTTATTTAATGCATTATTAAATTTTTTAATAATATCTTTGTTTTCTTTTATAAAACTTTCTTTAGCATAAAATGTTGTATATGGAACAACTCCACTTATTTGTCCAAGAGATCCGAGTATACATCCATATCCTTCTTTTTCAATATTTAATGCATTTGGTTGAAATAAGTTAACAAAATCCCCTTGTTTTCCTATAAAAGCGCCTGTAAGTCCTGCAAAATCTATGCTAGTGTCAATAATTACTAACGACTTATCAACATTTGATTTGTATAATGCATATTCAAACATCATAAGAGGCATTCCACCACTTCTACCTGCTAGTACTTTTTTACCAATTAGGTCATTCATGTTAAAATTATCTTTTAATGAACAATCTCCTACTATAAATTGTCCATCTCTTTTAGTTAATGATGCAAATGTTATTAACTTTTCTTTAGAATTATTATATACATATATTGTTGCCTCTGGTCCAGAAAATCCAATATCTGCATCTTGTGATAAAACTGCTGTGGCAACTTTATCAGCACCTGGTGTAAGCATTACCTCAATATCGAGTCCCTCTTCTTTAAAATATCCATTCTCTAAAGCAACATACCATGGTGCATAAAATACAGAATGTGTTACTTCTGCTACAACAATTTTATTTGTTTTATTTTTATTATGCCCAAATAATATGCTAAGTAAAATTATTACAATTAAACTAACAATAGTTAATATAATTTTTTTCATTTATATCCTCACTTTCATGATATTATATTCATTTTTATTTGATAAGTGAAAATTTAAAATAACCATATCAATTTAATTAAATTTATTATATAATTAATAAGACAAATAATAAGAGGTGCAGTATGTTATTAAATGATAAACAAAAAGAAGCAGTTAATCATAAAGATGGTCCATGTTTAGTATTAGCGGGAGCAGGATCTGGGAAAACAAGAGTTTTAACTGAAAGAATAATAAATTTAATAGATAATGGAGTTAGTCCATATAATATTTTAGCAATTACATTTACTAATAAAGCAGCAAAAGAAATGAGAAATAGAGTAGAACTTAAATTAGGAGATATATCAAATAGTATATTTATTGGTACATTTCATTCTTTTGGTCTTAGAATTTTAAGAGAGAATTATTATGAAATAGGATATACCTCTAATATTACTATACTTGATAGTGATGATAGTAAGTCTTTAATAAAAAGAATACTAAAAGAATTAGATTTAGATCCAAAAGAATATGATATAAAACATATTATTTCAAGAATTAGTAGTGCTAAGAATGATGGTATATCTCCAAGTGAATATGAAAAATTATTCTTAAGAGAAGATGATAAAGTTATTGCAATGGTGTATGCTAAATATTTAAAATTACTTAAAGAAAATAATTCAGTCGATTTTGATGATCTATTATTAAAGCCGGTAGAACTATTTAAAAAGAATAAGGAAGTACTTGAAAAATATCAATATAGATTTCAATATATTTTAGTTGATGAATATCAAGATACAAACAGTATTCAGTATGATTTATGTAAATTATTAGCTAATAAATATAATAATATTTTTGTAGTAGGTGATGCTAATCAATCAATATATTCATGGAGAAACGCAGATTATAGAAATATACTTAATTTTGAAAAAGATTATAAAAATACTAAAGTAATTTTATTAGAAGAAAACTATAGAAGTACAAATAATATTTTAAAAGCTGCTAATAGCGTAATTAAGAATAATAGTGAGGGTAAAAAATTAAATTTATGGACATCAAGTGGTGATGGAGAAGTAATTGATTATATTAGAACAGATGATGAAATAAAAGAAGCATATTTTGTTACAAGTAAAATAAAAGATTTAGTTTCTCTTGGATATAAATATAATGATTTTGCTGTTTTATATAGAACAAATGCGCAAAGTAGAACCATTGAGGAAGCATTTGTTAAATCAAATATTCCATTTAATATTATTGGAAGTTATTATTTTTATAACAGAAAAGAAATAAAAGACTTACTTGCTTATTTAAACTTAATATATAATAGTAGTGATTCAGTTAGTTTAGAAAGAGTTATTAATACTCCAAAAAGAGGAATAGGTCCAAAATCAATAGAAAATATTAGAACTATATCAGAAGAAAATAATATATCTATGTTTGATGCAATAAATTCTGGAAAAGAATTAGAATGGAAAAATATAATACTTGAGTTAAGAGAAGATTCTAAAAATTTAAGTTTATCAGAATTAATAGAAGATGTTCTTGTAAAGACAGGATTAAGAAGTGAATATGAATTAAACCCATCTATTGAAAATGATGCCAAGGTTGAATACTTAAATGAGTTTAAAAGTGTAGCTGTATCATTTGAGGAAAATGGTATTTATGATTTAGAAACCTTTTTAGAAAATATTATGTTAGTTGCAGATGCTGGTCAATATAAAGAAAATAGTGATGCAGTTAATATAATGACGTTACATTCTGCAAAAGGATTAGAATTTAAAGTAGTGTTTATTGTTGGAATGGAAGAAGGTATTTTTCCTCACCAAAGAAGTTTTGAAAGTTTAAGTGAACTTGAAGAGGAAAGAAGACTTTGTTATGTTGGAATAACTCGTGCTAAGAGTAAATTATATTTACTTAGTGCAAGACAAAGAACATTATATGGAAAAACATCTAGTACTATAGAAAGTAGATTTATAAAAGAAATAGATAGTAGTCTAATGAATATTAGTAATACTAAAAAAGAAGAGAAAGAAGTTAAAAAACTTGGTAATATGTATAATGAAAGCAGTGATGAAATAAAGCAAGGAGATAAAGTTGTACACACTATATTTGGTGAAGGTGTTGTTATAAATATAGAAGGTAGTCTTGCTACTATAGCATTTCAATATGGAGTGGGTATTAAAAAAATTGCTGTTAATCATAAATATTTATCAAAGAAAAAATGAATATATAAGTGTAAAATTATTTAAAAACCAACCTAAAGTATAATAATCTTTGTTACAATTAATACTAAGAATAGGTGATTAGTATTATGAATAATGAAAATCAAATTGAAACTAAAAATAATAAAGGAAGAATGAATATATTTTTATTTTCACTTTTAATGTTAGTAGTTTTTGTAGCAACATTTTATTTAATACATATTTATTTTAGTAGTGCTATATATGCGAATATTATTAGTAATATTTTTACTGAGGAGATTATATTTGAAGCAATATTAGCATTACTTGCATTTATCATATTATTATTTTGGAATAATTCATATGTATTTACCCAGAAAAGAGAAAAATTCATATCTACATTAAAATATGGATTCTTTCATTTAATAATAAGTTTCTTATTTTTAATTTCTAATATAAATGTATTTATGGATAATTTACCTGGAGTATTTAATATTGCATTATATACATTATTAATTGGTTTGTATGAAGAATTTTTGTTAAGAGGTTGGTTACTAAATGAATTTTTAGAAAGATATGGAAATACTAAAAAAGGTGTATGGATTAGTATTATTACATCTGGTGTAATCTTTGGATTAGTTCACTTTATAAATATATCAACTTCAGGTTTTGCAAATACTTTTACACAAGTATTTAATGCTATTTCAATTGGTATTACATTAGGATTTATATATTATAAAACAAAAAATATCTGGACAGTTGTATTTTTACATGCTTTTTGGGATTTTACATTATTTTTGGGATATTTAGCTCCAATTACTGAGGTAAGTTCTAATTTATCAAGTTTATCCCCAATATCTATTATTCTATCTATATTACTAGCTTTATCTCAATTAATAATATTAATACCATTTATAAAAAATATAGATGAAGAAGTTAAGAAGTCAAAATTGGTTAAATATTCTATATTTGCTGTAATTGCATATTTTGTATTATTATCATTGATTGGGATAAGTAGTAATGATTTTGAAAATGAGATATATAAAATAGATAATATTAGTATAAAAGAATATGCTATTTTAGAAGATAATTATGAATCATATGATTTAATAGAAGAAAATATAATAGTTGATGAAGATGGAAATGATACAAGAAATACATTCTCATTTTCATTGTCAAAAGAAAATAATTCATTAGTTTTAAAAAACAATTCAACAAATGATATGATATTATTTGATTGTGAAACTTTAATTGATTATTCGTTATATGAATTTGAAAATTATTATATATTATCATATGTAGAAGTAGATAATAGTGGTAATAATATACTAAAATATAACTATTTATATAAATCAGAACTTAGTAATGATAAAGATTATATGAATAATATTAAAGATAGTATGAAATCATACCTAATTAGTGACTATGGAAATTTATGTATTATACATGATAAAAAAACACAAAATGACTATTTATCAGTTAAAACAAGAAATTATGGATATTTTGTACTTGTAGATGATAATCATGTAGCAATTTTAAATAGAGATTAGAATAAATTCTAGTCTTTTATTTTGAATAAATAATTTACATGTAAATTTATAAATGTTATAATTGGTATAGAATAAGAAGAGGTTTTGTTATGTCACTATTTAAGAAAATGCAAAGTAGACAAATTCAAAAAAAGGCAAATAGTTTCATTAAAAGTCTAAGTAATAAAAGTGAAAAAGAAATAGAACAAATGTACTTAGATAGAAAAGAATTTGAAAATAATGAAATTGTTTTAAGCTACTTATTTTTTAAGCATCCTTCTTTAATAAGAATTCTTCCATTAGATTTTCAAGTTAGTAGAATAAATAGTAACTTATCAAAATTTAGATATGGATCTAATGAGGCAAAGAAACAGTTAGTGTCATCTTGGTTAACTGATAATAAATTTTTTATGAATGCTAGTGTTGTTCAAATGACTGATGAAGAATACTCGATGTATATAAGACTTTATTTTCAACAACCAGAAGATGTTGCTAAATTATATATGGATGATCTAAGAAGAGTAATAGAAATATTATCAAAAATAGATTTAAAGGCAACAGAAGACATCATTCTTAAGATAAAAGATGATTTAACTGATAGACAGTGGGAATTTGTTATCTTAGGATGTCCAAGCATGGTTAAATTCGCAACGCAAAATGTTCAGAATAAATATTCTGAAGATGAAACATATAATTTATATTTAAATGGTTCAGCTAGAGAAACATATGTTGAAAAGAAATTAGAAAAATTAAAAGAAGACAAATCATTACTTAAAACAATGCCTATTGATGTTCAAAGAGAATATATAAATAAAAATCCATATATGGTTAATTATATAGATAATGATTCTTTAATAGAATTACTAAAATATGATATAGATTTATTAAGATTTGTTAGTTTTCCTTCATTAAAAGATAACCAAGATGTTATTTATGGATTAATTGAAAATATAGAAAATAAGTCTATAAAAGATATTATTAATATATTCATAAACAAGGGTTTAGTTAATGCTAAAGGTAAATTATATAGATATGATTCTAATAGTGAAGATATTTCATATCAATATACGCCAAAGTTACTTAAAATAATTCAAAAATTAGATATTAATCAAATAATATCTTTAATTATGACTGATGTAAACTATTCTTTGGCATATATTGTTCCTGTTTATAATGACAATGATAGTATTGAGGAAAAAGAAAAAATAATAATTGATTGTAATTCTCGATGTTTATATTTATTTAAAACATATTATGGTGAAGAAATATACGATAAATATTATAAAGTAATAAATAAAATATTTAATGAATATTTGACAAATATAAGTAAATATGATTATTCAAAAGACTATAATGCGCTATTTGACTTATTTAAAATATTATTTAATAAAAATATTATAACAAAAAATAATGTTGAAAAAGTTACTATATTTATTGGTATGTCATTATTATATAAAAATAGTACAAAAGAAAGTACAAATAAACCTACTATTAAACTCTTAAATGATATTATAAATACTGCATATGATATTAATATAACTATAGATAAAGATATATATGATTTTTTATCACTAGAAATATTTGATGATAGATTATCATTTATAAATAAAGAAATATTAGAAGATTATTTTAAATACAATTTTGTACATATATCTAGTTTACTATTTATAGCAAAAGCTAAAAAGGTAAATGAATTATTTAAAAAATATTATTATATAATGATAAGTATTTTTGGTGATAATAAAGAAACATTATTTAAATCTGTAGAAAATTTTCATTATTATATAGATATTCTAAAAGATATAGAAGATAAGCAATTATCAGATGATGAAGAGAAAAACTTTATTGATTTAATCGCATCATTTAATAATAATTATGCTATTACACAAAAATCTGAATTGAGTAATTATGATATGACTCTATTAAAAAAATTAGTTGGTGAGTTATCTACAGTTACTGATAGTGAAGTAGTAAATAATTTGTTGTGTAAATATTTATTTAATAAAGGATATAATCAAAAAGGTAATACTGGCTTATTAGAAACTGATACTATTGAAGATATTTGTAATTCATTTGATACAGATACATTATTAGATTTTAAATATAATAATGAGAGTGTATTTAGTAAAGAAGAAATAGATTTAATTGCAATGATAAATATATTATTCACAACTAAGGATGTAGATTTATTGTTATCTTACATAGAAAGTTTAATGAATAATAAAATTAAAAGAAATATTATTAGTATTATAAATATATTCAATAAATTAAAAAAATATAAAGTGGATATTATAAATGATAGTATAGTTACTCTTAATGAAATAGAACTTTTAAGCGCACAAAGAAGTGATCTTATTAAAAAATCAATTAATAATGGAGTAGAAATTTATACTGTATTTAATCAAGATTTTAAGGTATTGTGTTCTCTTCAAAATGATGGGATTTATTACCTATATACAAATATTTCAGAATTAGAAAAAAATTACTATGGATATAGTAAATTAATAAAAAATAGTTCTATTCGTTTTACAAATAAAGATTCAAGAACATATATTAAAGTTAATAAAGATAACAAAACTAAAACAAAATTAAAACCAGAGTTCATTATAGTAGTTGGTAAATTAACAGATTCAATTATAAATATTGCTAAGAAAAATAATCTTAAAGTGGTTGAAGTAAAAGGAGATAATTTATGGTAGATAAACTAAAGAAGAAAATTAGTGATATGAAAAAAGATACAAAGGCAATGAAAGGATATGTTGAGTGTTTTTGCGAAAGTGAAAAAGTAAATGAGTTATTTAAGCATAGTGCTGAGTTTAGAAAATTAAAAGATAATGTTAAGAAAAATTAAAGAGATTGCAATCAATCTCTTTTATTAATATAAAATATCATTATTATTATCGAACTTTACATCTAAAAATTTTTTAGATGATAAATAATCACACATATGTACAAATCTTTGATATTTGTCTTTTGGATAGGGAAGAACTTCATTTCCGTTATAATCTTTTATCCAAGGACCCATATGAGTTTCTACACATCTACATACGAATTCTATTTCATCTTTAGTTAACTCTAATTTATCACTATTTTCTTTTATAAATTCACTCATTAAAATTGGATGATTAAAGGCTGTATATTTTTCTTTAATTCTACCTTCTTTAAGACCATCATGAACAGTAATAGCAAAAATAATTAAATCTTTTTCATTTTGATTAAAATTACATATAGCCTCATCATTAAATAATTCATAAGCAATTCTAACAGCTACTTTAGTATGTTTTACTAATCCACAATCACTAGCTGCAAATTCAGGATGATACTTTCCTGTTGATGATGCTGGTATGCTATAAAAATATTCTGGTAGTTTATTTAAAATAGTAATTAAACTATTTTTAATTCTCTTATCTTTTATATAACTTAATTCTTTATTAAAAACTTCATACATAATTTATACCTCTTATAAAAATTATATAATAAAATAGATAGTATTTCTATATAAACTTTATTCTAATAAGCTTTATATAGATTTTGAATAATTGAAGTGATATAATTTTTTTAAAATATTATTCATTATATAAAGTGAATATAGTTTTATTAATTGGAGGAAATATGAAATGGTGGATTAAATAGAATATTAATAATTATATGATTGATATTTAAAATAGTTGAATTATTATTAATTTTTGTATCTTCTCTTTTTCACTTATCGTTGGAAATATCATTTATTATATAATTGGTATCACATTAGCATTTAAATTTAAAGATAATAGGTTTTTTGTAAATATATATGTCCAGTTACTATATTTTTAAAGCCTGCTAGTTATTATTCATATTTAAGAGTAAAATGTGATCACGATAAGTGTATAAATTGTAAAAAATGTGTTAACATTTGTCCGATGAATGTAAATATGTTAGATGACTCAAAGAAACGAAAAAATGCGATAGAATGTATATTATGTTGTAATTGTATAAAATAATATCATAAAAAAACATTGTATTTAAAATAAAGCCAAATGGAAATTATGTGATTGAAAAACTAATAAATAATAATATGAATTTAAGAGAATATTGAGATAAAGATTAAATAAATATTTTTATAAAATAATAAGTGTTAACTCATTGTTAATAGATTATGTTTTTACATTGTATTTACAAAAACTTAAATATTTGTATATAAGTTATAATTGATATTATTTTTATAATATCTTTTAAATGACTTTTAACTTGAATTTTGATACAATTACTATATAGAATAAATGGAGGTAAATATGGTAATATTATTTTTAATTATTTATTTAATGATTTTTATATTTTTAATATTTAATTTTGTGAGATGTTTAAAAAATAAATTTAAATGGAATAAATTGTTAATATTTGAAATTGTTTTTATTGTATTAACATTAATTTTATTCATATATTATAATAATTTACCAGGCTTTGGCTTTATGCCGGGATTTACATATTTAGGTGAAACATTAGTTAATTTAGCTTCTATGATTTTATTTATTATTATATTTTTAATAACATTAATTACAAAATTAATAAAGTATTTAGTAAATAAAAAATAGATAATAACTATTAATAAAATATTTTAAAATATAAAAGAGGTGTTAAGAATTGAAAAAAGTACTATTAAACTCAATATTTCTTTTCTTTGGAGGTTTAATAATAGGCGCGTTAAGTAAACTTTTTGATATATATTCATCAAATTTAGGTAATATATTCTCTCAATTATCAGTATGGATTTTACTTGGTGTATTAATTTCAATATATAGTAAAACAAAAAAGAATGCTATGTTAAATATATTTTTGTTTTGTATTGGTATGCTTATATCATATTATACTATCGCTGAAATAACAAATTCTATATACAGTTGGAATTTTATTATAGGGTGGGGAATATTTGCATGTATATCTCCAATATTTGCATACTTTACTTGGATGACTAAAGAAGATAAGATTTTTTCTAAAATTATAAGTGTAGGAATAATATTGGTATCTATTTTATCAAGCATTGTATTATTTGATAGGCTAAGAGTATATGATTTTGTAATTGATGGGTTATTAATATATTATTTATTTATAAAAAAGATTGAAAGATAATATTTAGGGATTAAAAAAAGTTACTATGATTTAAAAAAGTTTACAATTGAAAAATATCAATGAATTTAGATATAAATTCTCCTTTTTCTAAAGCTCTTATCTCTTTATCAATGGTAGTTGTATCAATTTTATTATTCTTATCTTCTAAAATAGGTAGGAAAAACTTTTTAACAGACATATCGTATTCCAATAAATCATAGATAAAACTTTCTAATAATTCTTCTATATAATTTTCATTAAAGTTAATATGTCAATGTTCACAAGTGTAGTACATATATTTTCTTTTAGAACTACCAGAACCTTTACATTTTATAATACGACCACAACTAAGACATTTAAATTTTTGAAAAAGATATAAATTCTATCTCTTGTATAAGTTCTTTGATTTCTTTTTTTGTCTTTGATATTCTTACCATTTATCATGAGATATAATATATTCAACAACATTCATATACACGATTGGTTCTATATTTCTCATATAGATTTTATTATCAATTATTTTCTAAATAGTTGTATCTCTCCATTTCTTTTTAGGATAGATATTATTTTCTTTAAAATAATTAGTAATCTGTCCGAAACTTTTACATTCTAAATATATATCAAATATTTTTTCTACATATGGACGAGTTGCATTATCAACAATCATTTTCTTATCTTCTGATTTAGTATAGCCAAATGGTCTTTTTCCTGAAATATGACCTGATTTAATAGCACCATTAAGTTCAAACTTAGTTCTTTCTGATACAATTTCTATTTCAAGTTGTGATTGTTAATCTTTACACATATAATTATACCATAATTCAAATTAGTATGATATAATATTAAGGAAAGATATAAAATTATGATGGAGGTAAATATGGGATTATTTAATAATTTCACAAAAAAACAACTACAAAGAAAAAATTTATTAAATATAATTGAAAATTGGGATAAGAGAAAAGAAACAAGTATTGATAAAGAAGCATATTTAACATATTTAAATAAATTAGAAGAAGAAATAAATAAACATTCATATAAAAATGACAATAGATTTATTACTTATGGAAGAAGAGATTTTTTAAGAAGAAAATTTACTGAGAGACTAAATTTTGCAGTTCAAGCAAATGATACAAATAAATATATCGATGCTTTGGTAGATTTAGAAGAATATATTTATACACAAAATCACATCTCAATTACTTCAATACCAAATAATGAAACAAAAGATTTTAGAAAATTAGGTAAAATAAACACTGAATATTATAATTCGGGTATAATTTGCAAAGAAGAAAAAGACATTATAATTGCTATGATTCAAGAATTTAAACAAAAATTAAAAGAAACTGATAATGAAAATTTAACTATTGACAAGAATGCTCAACAACAAAAAAATAAGGAAAGAGAGATACAAAAAAGCGTAAAAGATATGCTATCAGAAGATACATACAATAAATTGAAAAAACTACATATTGGAGAATTAGATATAATATTTTTTGAAAGAGAAAATATAGATGCAGGGCAAATAGGATTTAGATATACTGGTTTATTCAATGAAATAGGAGAAATAATAGATGGATGGCTTGGTAATGAATATGTAATTATTGGATATGATTTGACAGCTGGTTGCGGACCTGATCCGTATATAATGAAAACTGACGAAAAAGAATTGCCAATTTATTGGTTATTGTCTGATGGCGGTGATTGGAATAATCCAGACAAAATTGCAAATAGTTTTGATGATTTTATAAAAATTATAGCTTGCATAAATGAAAATTTAAATTCAGAAAATGAACCAAACAAAGAATTAATTTTAAGTGAGATAAGAAAAATTAATTCAAATGAAAATATGGAATATTGGGAAACTTTATTAGAAAATAACATCGATAGCAACTGTTAATGATAATATAAGAATGTACAAAAAATGTAATATAAAAATGCACAATTTTGTACATTCTTTTTGTTATACTTTTAATAGAATTTGGAGGTATAACATGAAAGAAGTAAATAAATTAAAACAGGAGTTGTTAATAATGAAAACAGAAAATATAAAGCCTAATTATTCTGAATTAGCTAGATTACACGAATGCGACCGAAGAACAATAAAAAAATATAATGAAGGATATGAAGGAAAACCAGTAAAAAGAAATAAAGAATCACGATTAGATAAATACAAAGAAGAAATTAAAACAAAATTAGAACTACCCGGTTCAACAATAAAAGGTACTTATGAATATTTTAAAAATAAAGATGATAATATTGGTAATTATTCTAACTTTTATAAATATTCAAAAGATTTTAAAAGAAATAAACAAAATAATAAATTTCATCCAAGATATGAAACTGAATTTGGT
>JAQXHG010000043.1 GCA_029007115.1 bacterium
CCATCTTTAATATCTTCTTTTTTTAATGAATTAATATCTTCTACATCATTTAACATTATATAATATGATTTATTTCCTACTGCTATCTTCTCTACTTTTCCTTCACTATTCAATATTACACAATAATCTAAATCACTTACATTTATATCTAGTTTAGAGTCATCTTTTGAACTTATTGTAGTTATAGTATTGCCTTTCATTGATTCACTCAAATACTTCTTTTTTGTTTCATTAAATATTGTTTTTACTTCTGTTAAGAATGTATCTTTTTTTGAACTATTAAACAATTTTAATACATTTGGCATTGCGATAATAACTAATATTGCTAGTATTGCAATTACTGCTAATAACTCTACCAATGTAAATCCTTTTTTATTTTTCATATTTAAACACCTCATATTCTAACTAATTATATACATATATAAATTTTATAGTCAACATATTTAGTTTAAAAAACTTTATATAAAAATTATTATTTCCTTATTAATCTTTTTTGTTTGCTTGCTAAACTCTTATTAGTATAATCACTATTATCACTAACAGTTGAAACTATTTGTATATATTTAGGAATTTTAACGCTTGATGATGTATTTATTTCAAGTAAACCATATTCTTCATTATCATCAAAGATGTCTAAATTAAAATATTCTTCATCATAAGTGAAGAAATATCTCATTTTGTTTATTTCGTTTAAATTATTATCTTTAAACTCTAATAAATTATTATATTCTTGTTCACTAATTTTTTTCTCACTTATTATAGATTTTGTTCCATCTTCTAAAGTTTTAAATATGCTATAGTAATAACTAGTTTCATCTTCAAATTCTATTTTTCTAAGTCTTTTTTCTATATTTAAACCACTTAATAAATATGTTTGCTTAATTCTTTGTACTCTTGAATTATTAATTATATAATTAATATCACTATCTTTTAATGAAATTAAATATTTTTCTTGTTTTTTTATTTGTTGTTTTTCTAATAATTCATTTATTATATTTAATACTTCGTTTATTTTATCAAACATAGTTGATTTTGGACCTACTATTTTTAATTTTTTATGTCCCATCCAAGTATCCAATGTTTTATTGCCTAGTTCTAATGCATCATTTACATTTTCACTTCTTGCTTTATTATTTTCTGTTGTATAAAAATCTATACTACTTTTAAGTACTATTACTGCATCATATCTATTTAATAAATCAGATTTTGTTTTATCATTTAATACTCTATCAATTAATATACTACTCTCATCATCATTCATATAAGCAAAATTATCATTAGTTTCTCTATCAAATATAATTATAACATCTTTTCCTAATTTATTAGCTGCATCAATATAAATATCTTCTTTTAATAATTGAAGTTTCATTACATATTCTTGAAAGTCTATTAAACTAACACAATTATTTCCAAAACATTTAATGCCACCATTTATTAATTCACTAGCTGTTTCACTAACAAATAATACTTGATATCCTTGGATAGTAAAATGCTTAATTATTCCATCTTTAACACTTGTTTTTCCAGATCCTGGTCCACCAGTTAATACAATTTTATATACCATTTATTTTATTCTCCTAATTCTATTTAATGATTTATTAAGTTCATGAACAGAAGCCGTACTAACATCAAATCTATTTTTGTTCATATCAAGTTCTATATTATTAAGTAAATAATAAATCATATTAATAACTCCTCTATGAGTAATAATTAAAGTATCATCTTCTAGATTATATATATATGGTAATAATTCTTTAATTCTATTATATAAGTCTTTTAAAGACTCACCATTTGGATAAACATCTATAGGTGTTGGATTATCAAAATATGAAGGATATTCTTTTATAGCTGTTTCTTTTAGCATACCATTTAAATCTCCCTTAGTTTGTTCTCTTAAAAACATTGTATATTCTAAAGGAGCATCTAAGTAATTTGATACAATAAATGATGTTTGTTTAGCTCTTGTTATATCACTAGATAATATTCTTTTAATATCAAGATTTTCTTTTAACCACCTAGCAGTGTTTTCTACTTCCTTTATCCCAATAGGTGTAATATTAACATCACTCCATCCCCCAATATAATTTTCATCATCTTGACCATGTCTCATTAAATAAATCATAAATACCTCCTAAGTTTACAATATAATTATATGTGTTTTTGTACACTTGTTAATAAAGACTATTAATATTTATATTTAGTCAAATAAAAAAGTAGATTTCTCTACTTTACAAATCCTATTTTATTAAATGGAAATAATCTTAAGGTAACTCTTCCAACTATATCTTCTTTACTAAAATTTCCAAGTATTCTACTATCTTTTGATATGTCTCTATTATCACCTAAAACAAAGTATTCATCTTTTCCTGTCTTAACTTCAAAATCATTAGTATATTCAAATTTAATATCAGTAACTAACTCTTTACCATTAATATATAATTTATTATTTTCATACTTAATAGTTTCTTCTGGAAGTCCTATTATTCTTTTAATAATTCTATCATTATCTTCTTCATTATTAATTACAACAATATCTAGTCTTTCTATATCACTTAATTTATAAACCAATTTATTAATCATTACTAGTTGACCATCAGCAAGAGTATTATCCATACTATCTCCATCAACTATAGCTGGTGTTATAATAAATGTTCTAATTAATAATACAGTTATTATTATAATAATATAATCTTTTAATTCAAGTAATATTTTTTTCATTCTTTTGTCCTTTCATAACAAAAAATTAGGCGTTAAACCTAATTTCTTTCTTTAATTTTGAAACTTCCAGTAAGATCTTTTAAGAAGTTAAGTTTTGCTCTTCTTACTTTACCTTTCTTAACTACTGTAATTTTATCAATTAGAGGACTATTTACAGGAAAAACTCTATTTATTCCTACATTTCCACTTTTCTTTCTTACAGTAAATGTTTCAGAAACACTTCCACCTTTACGAGCAGTAACTACACCTTCAAATGCTTGAATTCTCTCTCTCTTACCTTCTTTAATCTTAACATCAACTCTAACTGTATCTCCAACTTGAAAAGCAGGTACATTAGGATTGATACTCTTCTTATTGATTTTGTCGATTAAATTCACGATAATTCCTCCTTTTGTGCTTGATTTAATCATACATAAATGCAGCGGATTAAGCGATATAATAATAGCATAATTTTTAAGTTATATCAAGTATTTTATCTATTAAAAGATAATTTCTTGAAATATTTTTTAATTCTATTATTATTTTCTCTTTTATATTTTTTTATTAAATATATAATTAGTTCTATTAATATAAATAATATTCCAAATAATATAAATAATATAGAATACTCTCTTAGATGATTTATTATATTTACAAGTGTTGTTTTTATAAAATCAATTATTATATCTGGTAATAATTCTATATTCAATTTTACTAATAATTTATTTATAGCATGAATCATTATACCACTAGATATAAATGTTAATCCTATCCATTTTAAACTTTTAATAAAACTTTTTCTTGTTATTACTATACCCATAACATACAAAATAAATAATAATATCAATAAGAAATCAATAATATTTATATAAAATAATTTAACAAAATATAATATATCTTTTATATTAATATTATAATTTAAATTTAATAAGGAATTTAATTTATCACCTATACTTAATATCTTTTCTTCTATTTTAGGTAATTTTAATTTAATCTTATTCAGTATTTTTTCTTGATTCTCTTTAGTTAACATATCACTTTTAGGTATGTTTTTTTCTTGTAATTCTTCTACTATTGAACTCATATTTAATTCTAAGAAATTATATATAGAATCCTTTGTAAATACTTTCTCATCTTTACCATTTAGTATATTATCTATTTTTTTATTTAATGATTCTTTAACATAATTATTTATAGGAGTAGATGTAATAAATGCATCAATTGTTTCTTTTTCTATTCCAGAATCTATAAAATTGTCTTTAATAAAATTAATTTCATCAAATTCACTTGTATTAATAAGAATGTTCATGATATCTATATTATTAACAATATTTTGTAATTCTTTTTCATTTAAAAATCCTTCACTTGCTTTTTTAATAGAAAAAATAACCATAATACTAAATACAACTAACATACATAAAAATGTAAGAATAGCCATTAATAGTTTTTTAATAAATGATATTATTTTGTATATATTCTTTTTCTTATCTTTCATTTTACTTCCTTATCTATTCTGCTTTCAATATTTATTCTTTGAACTACCGCTAAAGAACAAATAAGCGCAACGCAAAAACTACCACCATAACTTAAGAATGGAAGTGGTACACCTGTAAGTGGAATTATTCCAAGTACTCCTCCCAAATTAATAAATACATGTAACATGAAGATAATACCTATTCCATAACATACTATTGAATTTTGTAATTGTGTTGCATTAATAGCAGTTCTAAATATAAAATAAATCATTAACATATATGCTATTATTATTGCAGTACCACATAAATATCCTAATTCTTCTACTACAATTGGAAATATAAAATCTGTATGACTTGCAGGTAAATATAAATATTTTTGTACTGAAGAACCTATACCACTACCTTTAAATCCACCATTGTTAATTGCAATATAACCATTACATACCTGATATCCTGAGTTTTCTTCATATCTATCACATGGATTAGTATATATGAATCTATTTAATCTATAATCTTTTTCAAGTATCTCATCATCTATTACTAAATATAAAAATTTAAGAGTTAGTACACATAATACAAGTCCACAAGTAGCAATACATTTTAAAACTTTAACTGGTTTATCTTTATTTGGAATACTTATAAACACTAAAGCAAATAAAGCAAGCATTAATGCTGCACTACCAAAGTCTCCACCAGCTAAAATTAAAAGAGTACTTATACCACATAAAAATAATGGCCATAAAAAACCCCACTTTAATCTATTTTCTTTATTTATCCAACTATTATAATAAGAACCCATATACATAACTAAAAATACTTTTAAAAATTCTGCTGGTTGAAGATTAAATCCTAAAATATTTATAGATACTTCATTTACACCAGTTGAAAATAATTTATTTTTAGCATATATAAGTAATGTTGCTCCCATGAATGCAAGTGATAAAAAAAGTGATATGGTTTTATAATATTTGGTTGGTATTTTTATTATAATTATTGAGGCAAGTAATGAAAATGCTATGAAAATCAATTGTCTTTTAAAAAAGAAATAAGGACTATCATTTCCATATGTTAATACAGATGAGATACTAGATGCATCCAATATTAAAAAAGCGCCTCCTATTGCAAGTATAAGTGTAAGTATTAAAATAGGCTTATTAAGATATTTAAATAAATTTACTTTTTTCTTACCTTTATTCATATGATATATTATATAAAAAAATCTCATAAATGTAAATATTAGTTGTGTCATTAAATACACCAATTGTATAAAATAATATAGATAATAAGGAGGAAAATTCTATGTATTATTATGGATATAATGGTGGATATGCTAATAATGGCTATTATGGAAACAATGCTTGTTGCTATGGAAACATGGGATATAATTATGGATACGGTTATGGAGCGGCTATTATATTAGTATTATTCATTTTATTAGTTATTATCTTTGGAGCAGGATTTTGGAATAACAATAATAACTAGTAAAAAAGAAGTTTCATCTTATTTGAAACTTCT
This sequence comes from bacterium, assembly GCA_029007115.1. GTDB lineage: Bacteria > Bacillota_I > Bacilli_A > RF39 > UBA660 > CAG-1000. The sequence goes on from JAQXHG010000043.1 coordinate 5,688, forward strand.
TTTATTTTCTTTTATATAAGACATATTTAAATTTAATATTATTTTCCTCATCACTTAATATTTCTTCACTATCCCATAAGCTATTATCAAATTCAGGAAAATATGCATCTGCATCTAAACATTCTTCATCTATATGAGTTAAATACATCTTATTTGCATATGGTAAAAATAATTTATAAATAGATGCCCCTCCAATAATAAATATTTCTTCATTACTATCTTTAAAATGTTCATTTAAACTATTAATATCATTAAATACTTCTACATCATTATTATCAATTGTACTTCTTGTTATTACAATATGATGTCTATTTGGTAACATTTTTGGAAGTGATTCAAAAGTTTTTCTTCCCATAATGATTGTATGACCAGTAGTCTTTTCTTTAAAAAATTTAAGATCTTTTTTTAATGACCAAATTAAATTATTATCACGGCCTAATTCATTATTTTTGCCTATCGCTGCTATTATTGTATAATTCATATTTCACCTATTGTGCAATTGGAAATGATATTTTTCCATGATGCTTATAATTTAATACTTTAATATCTTTTAAATCACTAGAATTATCAAATTTATAAAAATCTTTTATTTCTGGATTTAACCATAATTCAGGAGCAGGTAAATCTTCTAATTCTTTACCTCTTTTTATTTGTTCTTTTATTCCCTCTATTTGATTAACATAAATATGAGCATCTTTAATACTCCAATATAATTTTCCCGGTTTTAAACCACTTACTTGAGCAAGCATACAAAGAAGCACAGCATATTGAGTTACGTTAAATGGAAGTCCAAGAGGAACATCGCAACTTCTTTGATGAACCCAAGCATTTAATTTACCATCTGTAACATCCCATTCACTAGACCAAACACAAGATGGTAAAACGGCTGTATCCAAATGAGCATTTTGCCATAAACTAATAAGCATTCTTCTATCTTTAGGATTATTTTTTAACTTATCAAGTAAATTATCCATTTGTTTATATTCTTTTACTATCCAACCATAAGCAGTTCCAATTGTATGAGCATACTCTTTACCAAAATCTTTTTCAATATTTTGTTTTACAAGTTTCCCATTTTCATCAGGTAACATTTGAGTAGCTCTCCATTTACCATCTTCATCTATTTCCCACTCATCCCAAATATGAACATTTCTTTCTTGAAGCCATCTAACATCATTACTTTGTACTTGATATATCCATAACATTTCAAGAATTGCTTGTCTATAAAATAATTGCTTTGTTGTTAAAAAAGGAAATTCTTTTTCTAAATCAAACTCAAAATCATAAGCAGGTATTTTAATACTATTAATACCTGTTCTATTTTCAACCTCTACCCCTTCTTTTAATATTTTTTTACATAATTTTAAATATTCTTTATCCCATTTTGACATTTTAATCTCCTTAAATTTCTAATTTATCTTCTATTATTTTTATAATTTCATTATTTATTTTTTCAATAGTCTTGATACTTTTAATATCCTTGTATTTACCATTCACACAATTTATATAATTCCAATTATATTTATTACAAACATATAAATATCCTTTTTCTGCATCTTTTAAATGTTTAGAACTCTTTTCATTATCATCAGTACATTCTCTATCTTTTCTAAGTTCAAATGAAGCTTTATAAGGCATATGTAAGAAAATAACCAAATCAGGTCTTGGAAGTTCACATAAATCAAATTCTAATGTTTCTATAAAATTAAGTATTTTATCTTTTTCTTCATTACTCTTTGCCTTACACGCCTGATGACCCATATTAGAAGTAGTGTATCTATCAAGTAATATTATATCATTTTTATATAATTCTTTATTTATACTCTTTAAAAAATTATATCTTCTATCTGCTGCATAATATAAACTACTAACAAGTGGATCTACATTAACACTTGTCTCTTTAAAAAAAGATTCACAAATATCTGTTTTTCCTAAATAAGGTCCACCTACTATTTTTCCAGTAGGTGAATCATATACAGGAAATGAAAACTTTTTAACTTTTATATTTTTATGCTTAAAATATTTCATAAGCATATTACTTTGTGTTTCTTTACCAGAACCATCTGTTCCTTCTATTACTATTATTTTCGCTTTTTTCATATAAATCTCCCATTAAAAAATAACATGGGCAAAACATGTTAAATCTATTCTATCTAACATTAATATTACCTCTATTAATAGATTACCATACTTTAAAAAAAATTAAAATAACTATTTAAAATATTTTTTATAAATCTCTTTATCTTGAAGAAAATAATTTATTTTGCTAGAATGTATGTGGATGTGAAAATTATGGATAATAAACAAAAAACAATAGTATTTAAAGTTAGTGATAATATAAAAAAACAATTAATTGATTATTATTATGATATGAGATGTGATAAAACCCCACCTTATGCAGTATTTCAAGTTAAACAATATGATTGTGTTATTACTTTATATGAAAGTGGGAAAGTAATGTTCCAAGGCATAGGTGCTGATATAGAAGCTAATATGTGGAAAGATTTAGAAAACCACACTAATAATAGAAATATAGATGATGAGATAAAAGCTAAAGAAGAAAAAGAAGATGATAAAACTTATTATTACTATGATGCCATTGGTAGTGATGAAGTTGGTACTGGAGATTATTTTGGGCCAATAATAGTAACTGCTACGCTAGTTGATAAAAATACAAGAAAATTACTTGAAGATTTAAAAATAATGGACTCTAAAAAAATGACAGATGATAAAATTAGAAGATGCGCACCTATTATAATGAAAAAAATTCCATATGTAACATTTACTCTATCAAATTTAAAATACAATGAACTTTCTAATAAAGGCTTTAACATGAATAAAATTAAAGCCATATTACATAATAAAGTTTTATATGAATTATCTAATAAAAACATACCTTATCATAAAATAATAGTAGATCAGTTTACTACCCCAAGAAGTTATTTTAGTTATTTAAAACAAGAAAATATTAGTGAAAAAGTTACTAAAATAACATTTTTAACTAAAGGAGAAAGTAAACACTTAAGTGTAGCAGCAGCTAGTGTAATAAGTAGATACTTATTCCTAACAGAAATGGATAAATTAAGTGAAAAATATGGTATAACACTACTTAAAGGTGCTAGTGATAAGGTTGATGAAGTTGCTAAAAAAATAGTTTCAAAATATGGAAAAAATGAATTAAATAAAATTGCTAAAATTAATTTTAAAAATACAGAAAAAATATTATCTTAAAAAATAAACTATTTATTATTGATATAAAAATCTAAAGTTAAATAATTACTAATTAAAAGGAATGTAAGTTGTAAATTACATTCCTTTTAATATAGTTCATAATAATCATTATTTTATCTTTTAAAGAATTTATCAATTTTCTTAATATTTTTCTTAAATACCATCATTTCACATATATCAGATATAGAATATATAATTATTATTATACCAAACATTGATGTAATTATTTCAGATGATGAAATAGGATTAATAATAAATATTAAACCACATATAATAGATAAGATATTAACAATTATTGCTAAAATCCATAATCCCTCATCTTCTTGTTTTAAAATTTCAACGAATCTTAATTTAGCTACACTACTTGTAATAAACCAAATTCCAAGGCAAATAGGAATCAATATCGCAATAGATTTTGGATGAAATAAAATTATTATTCCTAATAATAATAAAAAAGTACCAAGTAAACTAAAACCAGTTGTAAGAATATTATTTTTATTTTTTATTTCAAATATAATAAAATAGATTCCTGAAATAATAGCTATTATAGAAATACTATATGTGAATATTCCTAATGTAGTTTTAGGAAAAATCATCACAATAATACCTAAAATAATAAATAATATAGATGTTATTATAGATAAATTAATATAATAGTTTATCTTCTTTTTCAATTAAATTTCCTCCTTTTTAGAAAGTTTAAACTTTCTAAATATAATTATAGTTTTATATTTATAAAAATTCAAGATGATATTAAAATATAAAAGAAAAAATAATTAATTATATATTAGTAAATATTTATGCATTAATAGAAACCAGTTTAAAAATTGCTTCTGATAATAAATTATAGAATACTAAAAAAAGACTTTATGAATCAAAGTCTCTTTTATTTTTCACTTAATTTTTTTAATTTATCTAATAAATTTATTGCTTCAATTGGAGTGACTTCATAAGGATTAATATCTTTCATAAAATCTCTTAATTCATCTTTCTTTGGATTTTCAAATATTATACCAAGCTGTTCTATTTTTCTTTCTGATTTAGTATTTGCATTTTCATACATAGTTAATAATTCATTAGCGCGTTTAATTACTTCATTTGGTAAGTCAGCTAACTTAGCTACATTAATACCATAGCTTTTATCTACGCAGCCATCCATAACTTTATGTAAAAATATTACATCTCCATCTTTTTCTAATGCTGATACATGTACATTTTTAACATCACTTAATTTATTTGATAAATCTGTAAGTTCATGATAATGAGTTGAAAACATAGTTTTACATTTAATGTTATTTGAAATATACTCAATTATTGCCCCTGCAAGACTCATACCATCATAAGTACTAGTACCTCTTCCTAATTCATCAAATAAAATTAAACTATTCTTAGTAGCATTTTTAAGCGCAATTGCACTTTCTTTCATTTCTACCATAAAGGTACTTTGTCCACCTACTAAATCATCACTAGCTCCTATTCTAGTAAAGATTTTATCAAAAATTGGAATAACACACTTATTTGCTGGAACAAAACATCCAATTTGATTAAGTACTGCAATTATTCCAAATTGTCTCATATAAGTAGATTTACCACTCATATTAGGACCTGTTATTATAAGTATATTTGTATCCTTATTAAAAATTATATCATTATCAATATACTCTCCTTCAATCACACTCTGTACTACAGGATGTCTTCCACCAATAATATTTACCTCATTATCACTTATAATTGGTCTTACAAAATTCTTCTCTTCAGATATAGTGGCAAATGATGCTATTACATCTAAATATGCTATTTTATTAGATACTATTTGAAGAGCATGAATATTTTCTTTAATTGCCTCTTTTATTTGACAAAATATATCATATTCCAAAGTATTTAATTTATCTTCTGCATTAAGTATTAAATTTTCTTTTTCTTTTAATAGCGGATTAATATATCTTTCACAATTAGATATAGTTTGTTTTCTATCATAACCAAACTCTTCTTTAACAAGAGATACTTGTCCCTTAGGAACCTCTATATAATAGCCAAACACTTTATTATAACCAATCTTTAGCCCTTTAATACCAGTTCTTTCTCTTTCTTCTCTTTCAAAATTAGAAAGAAAATCTTTACCATTTGTTTTAATATTTCTTAGTTCATCTATCTGACTATTAAAACCTTCTTTAATTATTCCACCCTCTTTAATACTAAGTGGAACATCTTCTTTAATAGAACTTTCAAGTAAATTATATAATTCATCAAAAGTTTCTAATAATGGTAAATTTAGAGCCTCTAATACTTTATTTATCAAAGGTAATACTTTAATACTATTTTTAAGTTGTAAAGCATCTCTTGCATTAAGAGTTGAACAAGCAACTTTACCAGTTAACCTCTCTAAATCATATATTTCATATAAATATTGACACAATTCACTTTTAAGTAAAAATTCTTTAATTAATTTTTCTACTAAATCTTGTCTTCTAATAATTTCATATTTATCCACACTTGGACTAATTAAATAACTTTTTAATAATCTACTTCCCATTGCGGTTTTAGTTCTATCTAAAAAACCAAGTAAACTATTTTGTCTATCTTTATTTCTTATTGTTTCAACTAATTCTAAATTTTTTATACACTCTTTATCAAGTTCTAAAAATAATTTACTATCTACTAATTGTAATTTTTGTATATGACTTAAATCTTGTTTTAATGCATTTGTTAAATAATTTAATACAAGTGATGCATTCCTTATAATTTTATCTTCTTCTATATTTTCAAATATATAATCATTTTGATAGATTGTATCATTGTTATATATTGATACTAAGATATTATATATATTTTTAAATTTTTGAATTAAATGAGTATCAAAAGTATCATTAACTACAATCTCTTTTATATTAAGATTTACGATTTGACTTATCAATTTATCTTCATCATGACTTATATATGTAGATGATATTTTACCGCTTAACAAATCAGCATAAGTAAGGGCATAAACATAACTATAATCTGTAATACTAGCTATATAATTAAAATCTTTTTCATTAACTATTTCAGGTGATGTTATTGTACCAGCACTAACTACTTGTATAACTTCTCTTTTAACAATATCTTTTGTAGTTTTAGGATCTTCCATTTGCTCACAAATCGCTACTTTATATCCTTTTTCGATTAATCTTTCTAAATATGTATTAACTGCATGATGAGGTATTCCACACATTGGGACTTTCTCATCAAGACCTGCCTGTTTTCCAGTAAGAGTTAATTCTAATTCATGACTAGCTATTAGCGCATCATCAAAAAACATTTCATAGAAATCTCCTAATCTATAAAATAAAATTATACCTTCATACTCACTTTTAGTTTTAAGGTATTCTCTCATCATTGGACTAACTTTTTTTAAATCTACATCTTTTCTTTCCATATAGTTTATTATAATTTTTTTAAAATAAAAATTCAATTATTTTTAACTTTTATAATTGAATTCTAAAATATTTTTTAATATGTTATATCATTTTTAGTTATTGTCTTTAATTTCTTTTTATTTTTTATATTTTTAGTATTACTTGCATGCTTTATAACACTTCTTTCATATACATTTCTTATAAATCTTGCATTACCAAAATTTTTAGTATTTCTATTCTCATTAATTAATTTATCTACTACATCTAAAGCATCATCTTCAAGTTCAAACCCAGATTTTAAAACCATGCCTTTAAATATTTGTATTAACTCTTCATTTGTATAATCATCAAATTCTAAAGTATACCCTATTCTTGATACTATTCCTGAATTTGAATTTAAAAAGTCTTGCATTTCTTTAGTATAACCTGCAAATATAACTATTAAATTATCTCTATAATCTTCCATAGCTTTTATTAATGTTGCTATACACTCAGCATTATATGAATTTGTATTATCTTTAACTGCTAGTGAGTATGCCTCATCTATAAATAATATTCCACCCATAGCTTTTTCTATTACATTCATAGTTTTAACTGCAGTTTGACCTACATATTCAGCAACTAAATCTTTTGAACTAACTTCAATTAATTTATTTTGACTAATATATTTTAAATTATATAAAATAGATGCTATTAATCTAGCAACTGTTGTTTTACCAGTACCAGGATTACCAAGAAACACCATATGTAAATTAACAGAATTAATTTTAACCTCACCCTTAGTTTTATCTTTTAATTTAATTAAATCGACTAAATCATTAAGTGTTTTCTTAACTTTTTCTAGTCCTACTAAGTCATTTAATTCTTCAAATACTTCTTCAGTAGTTTTATTAATTTCTAATTGTGGTATATCTTTATTAAATGTTATATAATCATATAATTTTTCTACATAACTGCTAAAAGACAAGTTAGTTTTAGGATAATTATTAGTGATATAATCAAGTAATTTAATATTTTTTTCATCGCTTAGATTAATTTTATTACATATATAATTATATACATCATTTACACTTGGTGTAATACTAGATAATTTAAAACAAAAATAATTTTCTAACTCATTATCATTAAATAAAAATTCTTCTAACTCTTCATGTGTACCACTAAGTATAGTTATACTATTACTATTTAACTGCGATTTAAAATTATAAATAAATTTCTTTTTGAAATTAGTATCATTCATATTAAGTGCATTTAATTGACTAAAACAAACTATTCCATTTTTATAAAATTCACTTACATCTTCTTTAACTACACTATATAATGATACTCTACTAACCTTATCATTTTTAGTATATTTATATTTTAAAGCACTACTTTTAAGTATGCTAATAATATCATTAATAGTATTTTCATCTTTACTTTCAATTAAAATATTAAAATTAATATAATTAGTCTCTTCTTTTAAATTATAATTTTTCATATATAGAATTATTTTATTTAATAGTTCTTTAGATTCTTCACTAATAAATAAACTATCTATATTTATTTCTTCTATTAATTCTTCTTGTGTATCTTCTTTTAACTTAATATCACTTCCAAAAAAATCTTTATAAACATCTTGTAGTATTTTATAATTATCCATTTAAAACCTCTCTTTTAAAAAATAAAGCATTAGAAACAATGCTTTATTTAATATTTATTTCTAGTATTTTATCTTTTAATTCTTTCTCAATATTAACAAGTTCTTTTTCTGCTTCTTTTCTCTTAGTTCTACCCTCTTCATGTATCTTAATGATTCCATCTAAAGTTTCAATTAAATTTTTATTAGTAGTTTTTAATGTTTCAATATCAACAATAGCTCTTTCACTTTCTTTAGCTATATCAAGTGATCCTTGTTTTAATGTTTCACTATTCTTTTGAAGCATATCATTTGTTAACTTACTAACAGCTTGCTGTTGCTCTAATGATTCTTTAGCATGATTAATACCAAGAGCTAATACAATTTGATTTTTCCATAGTGGAATAGTATTGGTAATTGAACTTTGTATTTTTTCTACAAGTTCTGCATCATTATTTTGTAATAATCTAATTTGAGGTGCCATTTGAATTGAAATAACTCTTGTAGTCTTAAGATCATATATTTTCTTTTCAAATCTATTAATTTGAGCTTCTAAATCTTGTACTTTTTGTATATCCATTTGTTCATGCGTTTCTTCTGCTTTTTTCTTAAGTTCTGGTAAAGTTACATTTCTAAGTTCATCAAGTTTTTTATCACCAGCGATTATATATAATGATATTTCTTTGAAAAAATTTAAATTCTTTTCATACATTTCATCAAATATACTAATATCCTTTAATAATTGAATTTTACTACTATCTAGTCCTTTTTCTATACTATCAATATTTTTTTCTATTTTATTATATTTAGCAATTATTTTATTTATTTTCTTTTTAATTCCACCAAATAATTTTGCAATTCCTTTATTATTAATATCCCCATCAAAATCTTTAATTTCAGATACTAGTTCTGCTAATAAGTCACCGACTTCTCCAGCATTTTTATTTTTAACACCATCTAATATATTATCTGAAAAATCAGATATTTTCTTTTGAGCAGATGCTCCATACTGTAATACCTGAGTTGCATCAAATACATCAATTTTGGAATTAAACTCATCTACAGCTTGTTGTTCTTCTTTAGTAAGTTCATCATAATTTAGTGATTTTTCAATCTTCTCCTCTGTTATTTTAGTTTCATTAACTAATTCGTTAAGTTTTTCATCATTTTTTAATTCAGCTTTTTTCTCTACTTTTAATTCTAATTCAGCCATTTTTTCCTCCATTATTTTAAATAATCTATTAATTTATTATAGTAATCCATTTTTAGACTACTTACTGTACTATTAATTGATTTTGGTATAGCTACTCCTATATTAGAAACATCATAATTTCCTCCAGTAATACCTGTTCTAAATCCATATTTTTCCCAAGCAATTTGAGCTATTTTTTCATCTTGTAGTGCTATATATAAATTTTTGCCTCCTTCAGTAAAAGCTGCAAAACAATGTGAATTCCAAATAGTAGGTTTTGGATATAAAACAACTATTTGATCTTTTACTTGACTAAAACCCGTAGGATTTGATGTAGCAAAATCAATTAAACTTTTTTCATAATCAACAATCATAGGTTGTCCACCCATTCCAGTCTTTAAATATCTTTCAAATAAATCTGCTGGTGTATTATTCATATAGCCTGATTTTTGATAAAATGTTTTTAATTTTGCTAGATTTTTTTCTAAATCTTCATCTTTTATTTGACCTTCTCCTAATATTGAAAGTAAAAGACCATAATAAGTTGCACCAGGTGAAGATGAGACGGGATCTGTAGATGCAATATTAATATTGCCATATAAATCTGTAAGTCCTATATCTTTCCATGTCTTACCTTGTAAGATATAGTTCATTAATTTATTCATATCAGTAATATAATAAACACCATCTATTAATTCAACTATTTTTTCATTTATTAATTTTTCTACTACTTCTTTCCAAGAATATATTACTATCGGCGTATTTAATGTAAGTCCTCCATCTAATACTCTATATCTTGCACTCTCATTATTCTCCTCATTAGGTGATAATTTATAATAATCATAAAATCTTTGATCTGATGTAAACAAAGCATCATATTTACTAACACCTGGCGTATTTATTGTAACATCTTCACCTGATTCTATTCTATTTATTATTTGTTGATTTCCAAGACCCACACTTTCTCTAATTAATGCTTTTTGTACTGTTTTACCATTACTCCATGAATCAAATATAGGATTTATATTATACTTTTCTCTTAATATCTTAATTACTTCTTCATCTGCCAAGAAGTCTTCTTTTCCACCTCCGGTAGCGACATATACATCATATAAATATGTTGGAGGTACATAAATATGACCTTCTTTATTATTAATAATAACTTTAAATATGATAATTACAATTATCAATACTACAAGTATTGAAATTCCTATTATTTGTTTTTTATTCATCTTTATTCACCTCAATATCAATTTCATTTTTGTCAAGGCCATCAGCCTTTAACATTTGATTTAGCACTTTAATCTCAACTTTTGTATCCAACATATCCGATTCATATAAATTATTTAAAAATTTTTTAAATACATTGTTAATTTCTTTTATCATATCACCTGTTGATGATAAAAACTTTTTGCTCTCTTTTGTACTCATATTTTGATTCTCAATTACATCAAACCTGTCTACTAATTTAATTGTAACAGGAAGATAATATTCAAAGAAATTATTTAATTTATTTTCTTTCTTTGGTTCTTTTTCTATTGTACTTATTATTTTTGCCACAATATTATTTATTTCATTTAAATTCTTTTGTATTTCTTCATTTTCTATCATAGGTATCATATCTAATATATGATTATTTTGAATTTTAGCATTTTCAAGTTTTTTATATAAGCTATTATTAGTTATCTTTAAATTTTGCTTTTTATCTTTTTTAAACACCAAATTTCCAGCAACATAAGCACATGCTCCAATACCAACAGATGGTACTAAAGGTATTGATAGTGCTAGATATGGTACTGCAAAAAACGATGCGCCTATTAGTGCTGATACTACTTCTTTATGTTTCATATTAGTTATATCCCCTAACTTCTTTAAAAGCCTTAAGTAAATCTTTTTTACCATCAAATACTTTGGCGTTTGATAAATTTGCGATAGCATTTAATTCATCATATGATGCATCACCAAATGTAATACTATATATTGGTATATCCGATTGAATATTATTATATGCTTCTCGAAGAGTACCAATAGTTCCAACATTAACTATTCCATCTGTCATAGCAATAATAGTTTTTGTATACTCATCACTTTCATCATCTAATATATTAAGACCTGATATAATTGCATCATATAATGCAGTACTTCCGCCAACTTCATATTCATCAATACTTTCTATTAATTTAATTGTATCATGACCACTAACACTATTCCATATTCCATATACATTAGTACCAAAAGGTATTACTGTTATTTTATCAAATTCTGAAAATTGTAAATTATCTTTAGATGCTTGATCATAATCTAAAATATATTTCATTGCATCAACCAATTGTTCTTTTCCAGAACCATACATACTTCCAGAATAATCTAGACAAAATACTACATGTGTTGGTTTCCTTAATTCTTCTATATATAAATTAATTGCTGCAGTTATTACTTTTTTAGAAGGAAATTTCGTTACATTTAAATATTTACTAGTATCGATTCCATATTCAGGATTAAATACATTTTTATCAACATTAGAATTTACTCCTCCATACCATGTTCTATATCCTAAATTTGCTAACATTTTTTGCCCATTCTCACTAAGTAAATACTTTTGTATATCCAAAAACAATTCTTCTTTATAATCTTTACCTATAAAAGCAAATGTAGAATCATTTATTGCAACACCATCGGTTGGATAAATTAAATATAGTTCTTCTTTGTTTTGCTCTTTTAATTTTTTATTAATATTTATTAGTGATGCCTCACTTGATATTATCGCTTCATACTCATCATTATTTAGAAACATTTCTTCAAGATAATTTTCATCACCACTAACTCTTTGTACACCAGAAAACACATCTTTTAAATTTTGTATTAACTTTTTATCTTTAAGCATTTCTTCTGTTAACACTTCTGGATTCCCGGCTAAAGATGATAAAAATCCTAAATATGCTGTTGCTCCTGTATTAGTAGATGTTACAGAAGACATAACATATTTAATTTGCTTATTTTTAATTAAATTAACTATCATATTATTAGTTATATTATTATCTATAAGGCCAAGGCTTTTTGCTTTACTCTTCTTAATTCCAAATACAACAGGACTAATACTTATAGATGCACTATTGCTAGTTAAGTATGGATTATCAAGCATATATAGCCACATTGAATTAGATATCCAAACCGCATCATAATTTTCTGAATTATGATTTAACTCATCAATTATATCTAAATCTCCCATGTAATCAACAACTATTTCATTATTATTATCATTTGCATACTTTATAATATCATCCATAACTATTTTATTATCATACGAAGATAAAATATGTAAGGTTTCAGTATATATATATTGTTCCGAATCATATATAACTAATAATATTAATACTATTACCAAAAAAACAATTGAAAACTTCACAAAATTTTTAAAAACACCATTACCCTTATTCTTCATTTTATCTACCTCTAATTCTCTATTACAATTATAGCATAAAATTATTTATTTACAAATATAATATTTTTTTTTACATATAAAAAGCATAATACTTATGCTTTCTTAAATAATTCATCACTATCTAACATAATAGTCACTGGACCATCATTATATATTTCTACTTTCATATCAGCTCCAAATATACCTGTTTGAGTATTAATAATTTTTCTTAATTTTTCATTAAATTTATCATATAGAACAGTTGCCTCATCTGGATTCATAGCACTTGTAAATGATGGCCTTCTTCCTTCTTTACAATTTGCATACAATGTAAATTGGCTAATACTTAAAATACTTCCATTAATATCTTGAATGCTTAAATTCATTTTATTATTTTCATCTTCAAATATTCTTAAATTAATAATTTTTTGTATCATTTTATCTAATATAGTTTCATCATCACCTTGAGTAAATCCAACTAATAATACAAATCCTTTATCTATTTTACCATTAATAGTACCATTAATAGTAACTTTACTCTCTTTACTTCTTTGTACTAATACTCTCATTAAATAAATATCCTTTCTACTTTTTTAACACTACTTATTGTTCTTACATCATCTATAAAATTATTTAATGATTCAATATTATTCACTTTACAACTGATATCATAAAATAATTCCTTATTTCTATTAATTAAATTTATTGATTCTACTACAATATCATACTTAGTTGATTTAGTAATAATATTTAATAATATATCTCCTACATCCTCTATAAACACTTTTAATTTAGCAGTATATTTATTAATAAGATTATCTTCCCAAGTTGCATCTATTATACGTTCACTTTCAAGATTAATATTAGGACAATTCTTTGAATGAATTTTAACTCCATAACCTTTAGTTATGTAACCAACTATTGCTTCACCATAAACTGGATTACAACAAGATGCTAGTGAAGATAATATATCTGTACTTCCTGCGATTAAAATACCATTATTAGCTGATGTTTTATTCTTAGTTAAAGTATTTATTTTCTTTTTTGGTTCATGAACTTCTAATTTAGCAAGAACAGAAGAAGGTAAATATTTCATTGTCGCAACACTAAAATATATATCATCAATGCTATCAGCTTTTAATAATTTACATAATTTTTCTATATTTTCATTTGTAAATATATCATTAAAATCAACATTCTTTTTCTTACATTCACTAACTAACATTTCTCTTCCAAGTGAAATATAGTTTTCTCTATCTTTTTTATAAAAATATGCTTTTATTCTACTCTTAGCAGATTCAGTCTTAACTATTTTTAACCAACCCTTTGATGGCGCATGACCTTTTTGAGTTATTAACTCTACTAAGTCTCCATCTTTTAGTTCATAATCTAGTTTAACCATTTTAGAATTAACTAAAGCACCAGTTGTAGTATTACCTACTTCACTATGTATTTTATATGCAAAATCTATTGGAGTTGCTCCTTGAGGTAATTCTATTATATCGCCTTTTGGAGTATAAACATAAATTTCACTTCTTTTAAATTCTTCTTTAATATTTACAAAGAATTCCATATTCTTTTTTATATCATTAACTTCAACCAAAACTCTAAATTGTTCTAATATATGGTCTAAATTATTTTTTACTTTACCATCTATTTGTTCTTTATAACTCCAGTGAGAAGCAACACCCTTTTCTGCAATTTCATCCATTTCATAAGTTCTTACTTGAACTTCAAATATCTTTTTATCTTCACCAAAAACAGTCGTATGAAGACTTTGATATAAATTAGGTTTTGGATTTGCAATATAATCTTTAAATCTATTTGGTATTGGTGGATACTTAGATTGAACTAATCCTATAACTCTATAGCAATCTTCAACATTATCAACAAGTACTCTAATACCAAGTAAATCATAAATATCATCCCACTTTTTACCTTTTTTAAGTTTATTATATATACCTCTTACTGATTTAACGCGAGATAACATTTCATATTTTATATCATGCTCATCAAGAATTTGCATTATTTCATATTTCATCTTTGCAAGTGACTTTTCTAACTCAGTCTTAGATGCATTAATTTTTTGAAGGACATTATTATATTCTACTGGGTCTGAGTATTGAAGACATAAATCTTCCATTTCACTCTTAATTTTTTTCATACCAAGTCTATGTGCAATTGGTATATATATTTTTACTGTTTCATCTATTATATATTTTTGATGTACCTCATCATGTACTCTAAGAGTTCTTAAATTGTGTAATCTATCTGCAAATTTAATAAATAATGTTGCTGGATTTTCTGATAATCCTACTATAATCCTTCTATACTTTTCTGGATTATCTATTTTAAATGTTTGCTTCAAATTACTTATTTTAGTAATAGATGCTACTATATTTGCACTCTCACTTCCAAACATCTCCTCAATTTCTTCATAAGTCATTTTATTTAAAGAAATTGCTTCATGGATAAGTGCGCATCCTATAGTCACAGGATCCATTTTCAAAGTAGCCAAAATATATGCAACATTTATAGGATGCAATATATAATCTTCACCAGTATTCCT
The DNA here is from genome assembly GCA_029007115.1 of bacterium. Lineage (GTDB taxonomy): Bacteria > Bacillota_I > Bacilli_A > RF39 > UBA660 > CAG-1000. Next base: position 21,114 of record JAQXHG010000043.1, read on the forward strand.
TTTCATACCATCATATATTATCTTAGCTTGCTCATAATAATTATTAATAAATGCTAAATACTCTTTATCCATATAACTTTCAAGTACATCAATCAAATCATTATAATTATAATTTTTCAATATAAATCATCTCCTTTAATTCTATATATAATCCCTAAATAACTATAAATTTAAATAATTTTAACCACTTCCCTAATATAGCAAAAAGAGAACTTAAGAATTAATCCCCTTAATTTTAAGTTCTTCTATCTCATCATCATCTTCTTCTGGTTTTTGCATTGATCTATATTCAAGAATCATCCAAAGTCTAGGCCCAATTAATAGAGATGATATAGTACCAGCAATTAATCCTATTAATATTGCTATATTGAATGTATATATATCACTTAAACCAACACATAATAATGTAATTATACAAACTATAGTAGTTATGCTTGTCCATATACTACGATTTATCGTTCCAATTGAAGAAGTATTTACTAAATTCTTAAGTTCTTCTTTAGTAAGTTTCTTTTTATTTCTATAAAGTTTGCTTCTATTTTCTCTAATTCTATCAAATACTACTATCGTATCATTAATAGAATATCCAATTATAGTAAGAAGACTTGCTACAATTATAAAATCAACACTAATACCAAATATTGCAAATACTGCTATTATGATTAATACATCATGAATAAGCATTAAAATACCAGATATTGCATAATTGATATTAAATCTTATTGCAATATAAATAATAATCGCAATTAATGAATACATTAGGGATTTAATTGCATTTTTAGTAAGATTTTCTGTTACTAAAGTACTAATAACAGATAATGAAGTTTCTATCCCAAGAGAAGATAGTTCATCTTTTACACTTAACTCTTCTTTTTCAGATAAAATATCATTTAATTTAATATACCCTTCAGTTTTACTACCCATATAGTAATTATAATCTCTAACATCATAATCTTTTACTATTTCAACTACCTTATTAAAATCAATATCATTTTGAGATGATAAATTAATATTTGTGCCACCTGTAAAATCTACACCAAAATTAAATCCACGAACAAGAGCAAATATTATTCCAAATATAACTATTGTTAGTGATACTAATATAGGATACTTTGCTATTTTAACATAATCTACTTGTTTTTTATTTTTTATTTTTCCAAATAAACATATATGTTTATCATTAAAATACTTTGATTTAACAATAAGACTAAGAATAAATCTATATAAAATCACTGTAGAAAATACTGTAATTATAATTGTAATAATTAGCATAGTTGCAAATCCACGAACAGATGATTCTCCAAATATATACATTACTATTCCAGCAATTAATGTTGTAATATTAGCATCTATTATCGCACCAATACTATTTTTATTTCCATCTTTAAATGCTTGTAATAATTTAGTCCCTTTAGAAAGTTCATCCTTAACTCTTTCGTTTGAAATTATTATTGAATCAACTGCCATTCCAATACCTAGAATTAATGCAGCAATTCCAGTTAAAGTAAGTACACCATCAACAGCATTAAATATAGCAAATACAAGCAATATATATACAAGTAGACTTGTACTTCCAATAAATCCACTAAATCTATACTTGAATATTAATATAAAAGTAATTATTGCAAATGAAATAATACCTGCTAAAGCAGTCTTTTTAATTACTTCACTACCAAATGATGCAGAGACACTCTTAGGTGTTGCCTCTTCCGTAAGTTTAGTTGGAAGAGAGCCACTATTTATAAGTTCTGCTAATAATTCAGCCTCTTCTCTAGTAAAATTACCATCTATTGTTACTTTAGATGTATTTAATCCCTCACTTACACTAGCTGCTGATATACATCCAGTATTAGAAGAACCACAATTATCTTTTGAATTGGCATAGCTATCTTTTTCTTCATTAAAATCAAGCCAAGTTACTATAAGATTATTTCCATCAGTCATAGAACTAATTTTTTTTGTTACTTCATAAAATTTTGTTGTATCACTAATACTAAGTTCTACATTATATCTAAGCTTTTCCTTATTATAAAATGCACTAGCTCCACCTTTACCTAAAACATCACTTGTCATAAGTAAGTTATCATTAACATCTCTAAAACTAAGTACTGCAGTTGTACTAATCCTATTTCTAGCCTCTTGCTCATTTGATACCCCTGGTAATTGTACTCTTATTAAATTATTACCCTCAATTGTAATAACTGGCTCACTTACTCCAAGAGTGTCTATTCTATTTATTATTGCTTTATATGTATTTTGTAAATCTTCATCAGTTATTTCATCACCTTTTTCTAAAGGTTCAACATTATAAAGAATTTCAAAACCTCCCTGTAAATCAATACCATATGATATATTACTAAATATTGGGTTTATACATAAAACACAAATTAATATAGTAGCAATAATAATAATTAATGGCTTTACTAATTTTTTCATTTTTCTTCCTCCTCATGTATTATATCTTTAAATTCACCCTTTAATTCTTCTTTCTGATTATCCTTCAATTTTTTTATATTTTCCATAACATAATCATACAATCTATAATTATCTACAGACAAAATATCACTTATTAAATCAAATAATTCTAAATCATTTCTTTTATTCCACTCATTCTCTGCTAAATAATTCCATACATCTTTTTCTGTTATATACATAAGACCTAATCGTCTTGTTTCTTTTACTTTTGAAAATAATGCTGGTTCAACTTTTTTATACAATTCCTCTTTATCTTTAAATGATATTTCATCACTCATATGCTTCACCTTTTTAATTGTAACATTTTTTTTATAAAATGTCTTAAATATTTAAAAAAGTTTGTATAATAATCTACAAACTTTAATTAATAACCATATTTATCATGATATTCTAATAATAATCTTGTTACTCTTTCATATGTAAATTCTTTTAAGACTTTAGAATTACTAATGGTTTTATAATCTTTTTCTATAGGTTCCAAAAAGAATTTAACAGGTTCATTTTTCTGTTTATCAGAAATTTCATATTCATAATTTTTTTGATAGACACTCATAAATAATGAATCATTATCAATAACATCTTTTATATTATTAAATCTTTCTTCATCTATTTTACCACTAATCATTACTACATCATAACTTTCATTATCAATTAATTTACTAATATCATCAATAGATAATTCTTTTTTTGTCATAGTACTTATTAATTTATAATCATTATTTTTTAATTTACTTAATGCTTCCAATAATTCACTTTTATTTTCCTTATAATTTTTAAGAGAATATGTATCTATAAATATTTCATATGAATTAGATAAATAATAATCACTTTGTCTTATTTTAATATTACATATTTCATAATAGTCTTTACTTTTACATAAAGAAGTAATTTTATCTTCATATACTAACGCTTTTTCTATATCTATGCATTTATAAGCTTCTAAAGCCCTTGTAAATCCCTCTAAATAAGCTCCATATTTTGATACATCCTCCTTAGAATTGATACCAGCCAAGTAAGAACAAAAAACAGTTTCATTCTCTCTTGTTAAACTCTTAGAATGACAATATTCATGAGTCATTGTAGATAATATCATAATACTATCTATTTCAAAATCAACATATATGTTATACATATGCGTAAGCCCAATTGTATCATTACCATATATTCTTTTTAATACATCTGTTAAATCATTTGACTTTTTAGGATAAACACCACCTAATAAAGTTAATTTATCTTCAACATTTTTTAAATCATTTACAACTTGTTTATTATAATCTCCATTAAATATTACTTTATTTTCATCATCTCTTGGTAAAATAGAAGAATAATATTCTATTTTATTAAATGTATAATCTAAATAATTATTTAAATCATCTACTTCGTATGTTTTGTTAATAGTATCCTCAAACATCAACTCATCTATTAAAGGTAAACTTAGATTTTCTAAACTAATATAATAAGGATAAAATATCATTAGATATAGTATAATTTGAACTTTTATCATTTTATTATATTTTATATTTAAAGACTTAATACTATCTTTCTTGTTATTTATAATAACTACATTATAAACTAATAGTACTAAAATCAAGATTAAAGCCACTAAAATATATATATAAGAAAAATATGGAATACGAGAACTTATATTAAATAATATACCCGTAATATTATTAATAATATATTTAGTATAAAATATTGAAAATGAATTATTATAAAAACTTAATATCAAAAATATAATATTAATTAATGCAATACCTAATATAACAAACAATACAATCTTACTAGATTTATTTAACTTTTCTATTTTTTTAGTTCTTTCTTTAATTTGTCTTTTTAATTCTTTTTTTTCTTCTATAGATAATTTTTTCTTTTCTTTATTTTTTTTCATATATTCACCATTATTAATATAAAGTTAAATAATATAAAATTCAATATTTATAAATATACTTTACAATAAAAATAGTATTGAATAATTCAATACTATAAATTATTAATATTCTCTAATAATTAAAATAATCTCTTTAATTCTAAATTATCATTATTAAATCTTTCGATATCTTCATCTCTAAAACTAAGTATATTATTAAATACTTGCATTCCAAAATCATTTTTAATAGTTCCCTTTTTAGATTCTTCATTTATTGTACTTAATAATGTATCAAATGATAAATCATCAAGTTGTAATACTAAAGCTCTTACATAATCTGATTCTAGCATTATTCTTCTTTGATTAGATTTATGTGTAAGCGTAGGTTTATTTAATCCTGATAATCTAATAGCATACTCTAAAATTTTAGGAATTGCTGCAACTGAATAAATCATTTTTTTGCTATAATCATCTTCATCAATATATATTTCACTTTCTTCATTTCTTACAAAAGCATAACTATATTTAGCATCAATATACATTCTTCTGATTTCATCAAAGTCTTTTGCTTCTTCAATATGTGAATCAATAATATCTAAAAATTTTTTATCTACTCTAGATTCTAAAGAACTGTATATATTATAAGTATCTAACTCTTCTTCACTATTTTCTCCATAATGATCAATTAGTATTTCATGCATACATTTCTTTTTACTTATTTCTAATAATTTAGTTGTGATTCTCATTGCAACTAAAAATTCATTAGGTAATTTATTTCCAAATATTACACTAATAGGTTCTAATATAGATTTTTTATCTAATAAATCAAAATTACTTAACTCTCCTACAGCAATACCTGCAATAGTGGATGATAATTCTATTATTTCATCTTTTGTATTAACTCCTGAAAATAATTCATCATATAATTTATCTTCTTCTTTTCTTAATCTCGCTATTTGAAATAAAGCATTATTATATTCTAAATCGCCTTTTCTATTTTCTAACTCTTTAGTTTTTAAAATATCATAATACGCAATTAACTCATTAGATTTATTTAATATTAATGAATAATATTTATTTTCTTTCATATAACAACCTCTTCCCCTTTTATATAAATTAAATATTGTAGAGTATTGTATCAAAAAAAGTAGTAATTGTCACTACTTTTTTAATATCATATAATATTTTAATTAGTTTTTTTTGATTTTTTCTCATCAGTATCTTTATGCTCAGATTTTGGTAATAATTCTTTTCTTGAAAGATTTAATTTACCTTTCTTATCATATCCAATTGCTTTAACAACAATTTCATCTCCTACTTGTAATATATCTCTTGGATGTTCAACTCTCTTATTATCAAGTTGAGATACATGAACGAGTCCCTCACAACCTGGCCATAGTTCAACAAAAGCACCAAAATCCTCTATTTTAACAACTTTTGCTGTATATACTGCACCTATTTCTACTTCTTTAACAATATTTTCAATCATTGATATTGCTTTATCAAGTACATCCTTATTCATATGATAACATACTACGTTACCCTCATCATCTATATCAATCTTAACTGCATCTTTTGCATTAACACTATTTACATTACTTGATTCTAATATTATCTTAGTAATAGTGTCTCCACCCTTACCAATTACATCTTTAATTTTTTCTGGTTCAATCTTCATTGTTCTAATTTTTGGTGCATATTCAGATAATTCATTTCTTACTGCTGGGATAGTATTTTCTATAACATCAAGAATTTTCATTCTAGCTTTTTTAGCTTTCTCTAATGCTTCTTTTAATACATCACGAGTAACACCTTTAATTTTAATATCCATTTGAAGAGCAGTTATACCTTTTCTTGTACCAGCAACTTTAAAGTCCATATCTCCCATATGATCTTCAAGACCTTGAATATCAGTTAAAATAGTATATTTATTACAAGTTCCATCTTCAGTAATAAGTCCCATAGCAATACCTGCAACTGGTGCTTTAATTGGTACACCAGCAGCCATCAATGACATACATCCAGCACAAATACTTGCTTGACTAGATGACCCATTACTTTCAAGTACTTCTGAGACTACACGAACTGTATATGGGAATTCTTCTTGACTTGGCATAACTTGCAATAAAGCACGCTCTGCAAGTGCTCCATGACCAATCTCACGTCTTCCTGGACTTCCATATCTTCCAGTTTCACCAACACTAAATGCTGGAAAATTGTAATGAAAAATAAACTTTTTTGATTCTTCTAGTCCAAGTCCATCTAAAATTTGTTCTTCATTTTGAGCACCTAATGTAGTTATAGCAAGCGCTTGAGTTTGACCCCTTGTAAATAATGCACTACCATGAGTTCTTGGAAGTATATCAACATCAGCTGATAATTCTCTTATTTCATCCATACCACGACCATCTGGTCTAATATGTTCATTAGTAATTAATCTTCTAACTTCATTTCCTTCAATTTCATCAGCAACTTTCTTAACTAATTTTAAATCTTCTTCTAAAGTCTCTTCACCATCATGTCTTTCTTTATATTTAGTTAAAGCACTCTCTTTTACTTCATCTATTCTAGCATATTTTTCTAATTTATCTTTAATTTGAATAGCCTCTACCATATCATCTTTAATATCAGCAATTACTTCATTTCTAAGTTCATCTCTAATATTAGCAAGAACTACTTCAATTTTTTCAAGACCTATCTCACTTATAATATCTTCTTGAATAGCACATAATTCCTTAACTGCTTCATGACCAAACATTAATGCTTCTAACATTTCATCTTCACTAACTTCTTTAGAACCACTCTCAACCATATTGATTGCTTCTTTAGTACCAGCTACAGTTAGATTAATTGTACTTCTTTCCATCTCTTCACAAGTTGGATTAATTTTAAGTTCTCCATCTATTTTACCTACTATTACACCTGATACTGGACCATCAAAAGGTATTGATGAAATACCCAAACATAAAGATGTACCAAATAAAGCAGTCATTTCAGGAGTCTTATCTGGATCAACACTTAAAACAGTATTAACAACTTGTACTTCATTTCTAAAATTTTCATCAAACATTGGTCTAATTGGTCTATCGATAACTCTTGCTGTTAATGTAGCTGCATCAGTTGGACGACCTTCTCTTTTAATAAACCCACCTGGAATTTTTCCAACAGAATATAGTTTTTCTTGGTATAAAATAGTTAGTGGGAAAAAGTCAGCAGTTGATACATTATTACTCATACAACAAGTTGATAATATAACTGTATCATCATATCTTACTAATACAGCCCCTCCAGCTTGTTTAGCAAGTTCTCCATGTTCGATAACTAATTTTCTACCTAGAAAATCATATTCAAATATTCTTTTCATCTTTTAACTCCTCTCAAATAAAAAGACACTTAAAAATAGTGCCTACTTTCTAATATTTAATTTTTTAATCAAGTCACGATATCTTTGGATATCTTCTTTTTTAAGATACTCTAATAAACTTTTTCTCTTACCAACTAATTGAAGAAGCCCACGATTAGTATGATAATCATGTTTATGTTCTTTCATATGCTCAGTAAGTCCATTAATTCTTTCAGTTAAAAGAGCAACTTGTACTTCAACGCTTCCTGTATCACCTTTGCTTCTTGCAAATTCAGATACAATAGCATTTTTCTTTTCTTTACTTAAAGCCATTTTTATATCCTCCTTATTTTTAAATCCGTTTATTCTGAGTAAAGAAGATGAGGACTCATCTAAACCCGGAAAAAACTTCTAATTAATAATACAACAAAAATATGTAAAAATCAACTATTTTTTTGAAGTTTACAACTTAAAAAATAACTAGCGAATATTCGCTAGTTATTAATATTAGTTATATCTATTATATCTTTTTGTTTAACATAAGATATTTTTAACTCATCACCTTTACTTACAAATGGTAGATAATCACTTACTTTGATAGATACTTTATATTTTTGTTTTTCTGTATCAGTTATATAGTAGTATGTCATAGAATCTATGGTTGCTGAATTTATTTTATCTATAACTATAGTTTTTTCTATTAATGTACTACCACTATCTTTTAAATCTACATTTGATAGATAATTTCTAGCTGCCTCTTCTACTCCTAATGATGCATCTGTTACGACTACTTTTTGGTAATCTTCAACATCAACAAAAGCATACATTTTAACTAAACCCGCTTTATCTTTTAAACTAATTAGATATGTAGGTCTGTTATTTAAGTTAATCAATAATGGGAATGTAGAATTATAATTCATTTGTTGGACTTGACCTTTAGCAGAGTCCATAGCTGAATATTCTTCTGCACCTGGAACATTATAAAATTTAGTTTCTTTAGTTCTTAAATTAGTAATTATAAATCCTATATTTGATTCATCTGAATTAATAGATGTAATACCAGTATACAAATAAACATCATCATCTTGAATCATATAATTATATCCATCAGTAGTTGTTACTACTCCTTTTTGACCAAATAATGAATTTAAGAAACCATTTTTATACATCCCCCAATCATTAACTTGTTCAATAACTAAATTAGCACTATAAACTTGATCTACCCATTTTGGTACTTCATTTGTATCATAATAAGTACTCTTTGCAGTAATTGGATCAAATATTATTATTCCCTCTACTTCTTTAAGTAATCCAACCGCACTATATCTAATAGTTGGAACTATCCAATAAGGATTTCCTTCATTATCTATTTCAAATGATACATTCCCAAATACTTTTGTTGGATATAAAAATCTAAGTTTTCTGTATAAGTTCTCATTAAACAATGAACTAGGCATATATTTCATACCTTTATCTAATTTAATAAGTTCACTCTTACCAGTAACAGAATTTACTTTAATATATCCTTTTACTCCATCTTTTCTATTTGTTAACCACTTTATTCCATTCGCATATTCTAGTGGTGTTACTCTAATAATTTCATTATTATAATTTATTTGTGTATATAATGATGATACTTCAAATTGACTTACTAACTCACTCATCTGTCCCATCACTCTATCTCCTAATTTAGTGCTAGAATCTTTATCAAGTAAAGGAATCATATCAAAATTAACTTCATTAATCTCACTAGTAAAATCATTTGATTCATCAATCTCTATTCTATTTGAATATTTTTTACTCATAAAAAGTGGTGAAAATATTATATTAACTAAACATATTAATACAAATACACCTGCAATTGCAAAATAAATTAAATTATCTTTATAAAATTTATTTTTGTTATATCCTTCTTTAAATATTCTTTTAACATTAGTTTTTATATTAATTATACCAGTAACTTTAAACACTAAAATTACAAATACCAAATAAATATAAAAACCAAAATATTGGAAATTTATTGGAGGTAGTGTTATATAAAATACTAAAAACGCAACCACCAATGTTACTAAAATTCTTAAAACTATATTATTTTTCATATCTCTCCTTATCAATTATTATTTTTTATAATTATATTAATTGTGCATATAATCACATCCTTATTAAAATTATATCATATAATTAATAATAATTTTAGTATTTTTTAATGAATCTTGTATTATATATTAATATTATAGTTTGAATTATAGTTATAATTGATGCATATAAAAATAATATTCTAAGAGATATATTTAAAAATAATCCTGCTAAATAAGCTCCAACACCTTCGCCTAAACATTCTATAAAATATCTTATATTTTCAAATAAAAATTTATCTTTATTGCTATTTTCTCTTATAAATACACCGGTTACTTTATTATCTAATATTTTAGATGTTATATATGATATACATATACATAATACGAAAGAAAGAGAGGTATTAAATGAAAAAGCCAATAAATAAAATACTGCTCTTATTCCAAATTTTAATAAGATACTTTTTTTAACACTTAATTTATCACTTAGCTTATTAAAAAATATACATGCTAAGTTTCCAATCATATTACTAGTAATAATAAATATTGATGCTAATGATAATGAAAAATTTAATTTATTAGTAAGTATTATCATTATGAAATCAAATACTAAACCATAAGAAACTCTAACAAAAAAACATGAAAATAAATATATTCTATTACTCTTAAGTGAAAATATATTTTTAATAGATATTTGTAGTGTATTATTATCTTTTCTTCTTAATATATTTTTATCATTATAATAAACAAAAAAAATTATTGATAAAAGTGAAGATATTAAAGATATGATAAGAAAAGAATCATAATTAATGATATAGTTACCAATACTAAAACCAAATAAAATACCACACATAATTATGCCAATATCATTGGATAAGTATTCAATTGTAATCTTCTTTCTATATCCCTCATCACTATCATCAATAAATGATAATAGTGGATATGATGATAACATATATATAAGTTCACATATAATAGATAATAATACACATACAATAAGAGTATATAAATTATTTGTGTATCTAAGAATTAATAATGAAATAACTCTAATGAGTATAATCTCGATTATCAAATTTTTAATCTTTATTTTAGATGAAACTAAACTTATAATAATTGAAACAATAGCACTACATATAAATGATATTGATAATATTAAACTTATATTATCTAAACTAATATTTCTACTTTCTAACCATAAACTTCTATAATTTGTCCATATACCAATCGAAAAAGACATTAATGCATAAGTAATCATTAATATATTTTCATTATAAAGTATATTTTTATTCTTAATAATCATATTATTAGTATGAATAAATTATATAATTTTATTTAATATAAAAGAAAATATTAAAATTGTAAAATATTTATGATAATATACTTTCATAGAAAAATTCTTTTATAACTTAACTTCACCAAATTAAGTTCTTTCATTCTAAAATAAAAAAACTATTTATATAACATTTATAAAATAGTCTTATTTAGCATAAAAATCTACTTAATAGTTCTGATTATACTATAATTCTTAAAATCAAGATTATTTATAATATCTTTTGCTACTGAATATTTCATATCTTTAATCATTGAATATTCATTAAAATCAACTTTATTTTCTAACATAACAGATGAACTTATATTATATTCAACATCTTCTATATTATCAAAATCTAATATATATGATTTTAAGAATAATTTTTTCTTTCTTTCAAAACTTATTTCATCTATAGATATATTTAATATATCTTCTTTTATTCTATTAATAAATATATTAGCATCTTTAGTTAAAGCACTTACACCTATTATTACATAATCATCAATAATATTAACATTACTACCCATATTAATAATTATTTCTTCATTTTTATATTGTTCATATAATTTACTAGTTGCTGAAAAATTATTTGATAAAATTATATTAATATAATATCTAAGTAAATTATCATTTTTGATATTAAATCTTTTTTTATCGATTTTAAAAGCACATTTCACTCTATCATTTCTCATATCTTTTTTTATTTCTTCATAACTTATACATACTGTTTCTTTATCTTTTTTCTTTATTCTTTTAGGTAATTGTTTTTTATTTGATTTAACATTTTTCATGTATTCTTTAATATCTTCAAGTATTATATCTTTATCAAAATTACCTGTCACTACTATAAATGTATTATTAGTCCCATAGTAATCTTTATATATTCTATTTAAACTTTTAGCAGTGATTTTTTCTATGTCTTCTCTTTCACCTACTACTGTTTTTTTGATATAAGAATTGTGAAACAAATTTGATAATATTTTATTAGACATATAACTATCAATTTGATCTTTGTACATATCTATTTCTTCGCCAATTATTCCTTTTTCTTCATTAACACATTTTTCATTTATATCTATATTATAAAATATATCAAGTAATAATTTTAAATTTTCTCTTAAGTTTATACTTCCAAATATATTATAATTTGTTCCATAATAACTTGTCCACGCATTAGCAAGACTACCAAGCTCATTAATCCTTTTTGATATTTCTGGATTTTCTGATAATGCCATAACTTTATGTTCTAAAAAATGAGCACTACCAGGAATAATATCATATACTTTATTATTTATTTTATACTTATTTATTCTTGCCCCATATTTTACAGAAATCGATAAATAAAAATTCTTAGTTTTATCAGTAGGATATAAATAAACTTCTACACCATTTTCAAGTTTTTCATAATAAACATCTTCCCTTACCTTTTCAAATGTTTTTTTAATCATTATTCATATCCCCTTTCATCAAGTATATAGTACTTAAATTTATTTTGTCATTTAAATTAATTACTTCATCAATAGTAACTTTATTAATATTATCTCTATATGTCTCAACATCTTCACTTTCCATAAATTGATCATAATAATATTTATTTATTTGAGATGCCATATCATCATAATAACTATTTAAATAAGTATTAATTGTTTTTTTAGCTGGTTCAAATAATCTTTCTAAAGTATTTTTATCTCTCATTAAATTAACACATTCTTTAATAAGCTCAACTGTCTTTTCATAATTATCTTTATTTATTCCAGCATAAATAGTTAATGAAGGATTATATTTAGAATAAAATGAGCCAATTGAATAACAAAGTGAATTATTCTCTCTTACTATATTAAAAAGTATACTATCATTCATTGTACCAAGTATTGTGTTGTATACCTTAAGTACATGTGCCATCTCATGATAATTTAATTCATTTAATCTATAACCAATATAGAGTTTTGATTGATTAAATGGTAATGGTTCAATAATTTCTTTTACATTATTTTTATATTTATGATTAACTACTAAATTTAGTAACTCATTTGAACCATTTAATTTTTTAAACTTACTATTTATTTTATTAATAATACCATCATCTACATCACCATATACAATTAAATCTATTCTATATTCACCACTATTTAATTTTTTATAAAATTCATATAAATCAGTTGGATTTATTTTTTCTACATCTTCTAATTTAGCAATAGTACTATATTCTCCAGATGTTCCTTCATACATGTGTTTTGCATAATTAATACTAGCATATAAATTAGGATTATCTTTAATTGAATTTATTCCACTAATTACATCATTTTTAATAATATTAAAATAGTCTTCCTTAAAACCATTATTTTCTATATTGGGATTAAATATTATTTCGTATAAGAAATCTAAAGATTCATCCATATATTTATTATCTGTATATTTTGGATTTAAAAAATCAAGAGATATTACAAATTCTTGTATATTTCCAGTTAAACAATAAGATATTTCAACTTTAGATCCATATAAATCTTCGCCTTTACTAGCCATTTTATTTTTAGTATTATATTTTTTAGATGAATAAACTAAATTTCTTGATAATAAATTTCCATATGCTATATCATCTTTATTAAATTTTTTACTATAAAACAACACTACACTTACCGATTTAAAACGATTAGTATTTATTAAATGGAAAGTATAATTATCATACTCTATTTTCTTGTATTCCATATTTCACATCCTTATCTCTAATAGAAAATAATAAAGAAGATAAAACCACCTTCTTTATTATTATTAACACTTTTTACATTTTTATAATTGATTCTAATGCAAGTAAAATCATTTCATCAAGTTTAGTTTCACGAGCGGACGAATCAATAAGTTCATGTGTTACAAAACTATCACTAATCGTGATTAACGCTGTTGCTTTTTTCATAGCTTTTTTAGCGTTATAAAATAATGCATATGCTTCCATTTCAACGGCTTTACATCCCATTTCTACAAATTTAGAAAAGTCTTTATTGTTAGAATAAAATGCTTCAGTAGTATGAAGTCTACCTTGCTTTACTTCTATACCTTTAATAGCTGCAGTATCTAAAATTTTAGCATTTAAATCATAAGAGGAATTTATTACATCTAAATTTTCATTACCTGCTTCTTCATCAAAAGATGTTCTAGAGTAAGCTGAATCAGCAAGTAATACATCATATATTTTTAATTCCTCTACATAAGATCCTGCTGTTCCTATTCTAATTATATTTTCTACATCATAATTATTAAATAGTTCATAACTATATATTCCCATGCTTCCTATTCCCATACCACTTGAGAATATTGTAACTGGAACATTTTTATATTTACCAGTAAATGCAAGTTCTCCTCTTACTTGATTAACTAATTTTACATCAGTTAAATATTTTTCTGCTATATATTTTGCCCTATTTGGGTCTCCTGGCATAAGCACTCTTGGTGCTATGTCCTCTTTATTTGCTTCAATATGTACTGTAGCCATTATTCCATCTCCTCACTATTTTCTTCTAATTTAACAAGAACATCTCTTGGCTTAGAACCTTTTGCTGGCCCAACAATTCCACGTTCTTCAAACATATCCATTATACGAGCTGCTCTATTATACCCAATACTATACTTTCTTTGAATAAGTGATGCACTAATTTGACCCATGCGAATTGCATAATTTAATACTTCTTCATATAGTACATCTTTTTGCTCTGACTTATCTACTCCTCCATTACTATTTGAACTGCCACTAGATGATGCATCCAAATTACTAAATTTATCGCTATATTTTGGAGCAGAGGAACCATTTTTAATAAAATCTACTACTCTTTTTATTTCATCATCACTTACAAAACTTCCTTGAACCCTTGTAGGTGTATTTTCATCTTGAGGTTTATATAACATATCTCCTTTACCAAGTAATTTTTCTGCACCAACCATATCAAGTATAGTTCTACTATCTATTGATGATGATACTGCAAATGATATACGAGTTGGTATGTTTGCTTTAATAACACCTGTAATTACATTAGTACTAGGTCTTTGAGTTGCTACTATTAAATGAATTCCTGCTGCTCTTGCAAGTTGAGTTATTCTCATAATACTCTCTTCTACATCTTTAGCAGCAACCAACATTAAATCAGCAAGCTCATCTATTATTACTAATATATATGGCATTTTCTTAAGACCACAATCTGGATCTTTTTTAAGTTTTTTTTCAATATAATCATTATAACCAGTTATATTTTTAGTACCACTATTTTTAAATGTCTCATATCTATCATCCATCTCAACAACTATTTTTTGTAAGGCAGCACTAGCTTTTTTGGGATCAGTTACAACTGGTATTAATAAATGAGGCATATTATCATAAACACTAAATTCTACTTTTTTAGGATCAACAAGTACCATCTTAACTTCATCAGGAGTAGTTCTCATTATTACTGACATTATTATGTTATTAATACAAACACTCTTACCACTACCAGTAGAACCAGCTACTAGCATATGTGGAGTTTTATCAATTTCAACACACTTAACTCTACCCATTATATCTCTACCAAGAGGAGCAGCTAATTTAGAATCTTTATATTTTTGATTTCTTTCTAAATCTTCCATTATTTCTCTCATTGATACAGGAATTATATTTTGATTAGGTATTTCAATACCAACAGTATTCTTACCTGGTATTGGTGCTTCTATTCTAACCTCTTTTGCCGCTAATGCAAGAGCCATTTCACGAGAAATACTAAGAACTTTATTTACTTTAGTTCCCCTATCAATTGCCATTTCATATTGAGTAACCGCAGGACCAACATGAACTTCAATTACTTTAGCATGCATATTAAAATCTTCAAAAACTCTTTCCAGTATTTTAGTGTTATTTGCTATATATTCAGTAGTATTACTCTTATTATTTTTATTCTTATTAGGATTTAATAATTGAATAGATGGTTTTATATAAACATCTTTACCATCCTCTTTAATAGGAATTTCTGTTTTTTCGTTTACTTCTTCTTGTTTATGAGGCTCTAAATCTTCTACACTCGTAATAACAACTCGTTTATCTTTAACTTCATCATCTTCACTATCTTCTTCCTCTTCTTCAACTTCATCTTCATCATCAGATTTAAAGAATAATTTCTTAAAGAATCTTACTATACCTTTAACAATATCAGCAATTGTTATATCAAATATCATTATTAATCCAAATATACTTATTATTACTATTACTATAGTTGCTCCCTCTACTGCAAATAATGATACAAGTGCCCAAGAGAAGAGTGCACCAATTATACCACCACCAGTATTTCTAATTTGACTAACATTATCAAAAGCTATCTCTATATTATTGATTGTTGTACTAAATATTTCTGAGGTTGGTAAATTATTATTTGTTATATATTTAATATGTGAAAATAATAATATCGCTATTATTATTGAGTATATTCCTATTAATCTTGCTGTAAAATATTTAGGATTTCCTCTTGCAACAATCATATATACACCTATTCCAAGTGCAAAAACTAAGAACAAGAAAAACCATGATCCAAACATAAATATTGCAAATTTTTTAACTAAACCACCCACTATACCAAAAGAACCAAGACCTGTTATTGAAAGTAATATCATAACTAAGCCAATAACTTCATTAGTATATGCAAACCCTTCTTTTTCTTCACTCTGTTTTTTCTTCTTTGCCACTTTCTCACCTAACTTTCCATCTTGTTTAGAAGTTTCTTATGAATACCAGGTTCTACAATATTAAGAGCATTAATAACTATTGTTAAAGATTCTTGATAGTTTCCACTATAAAAAGCTTTTTTACTAGCTATTAAACCCTCTTCTACTTCTTTATTGCTAGATCTATATCTATTACCATAAACTATAGCCATTTCAGCCATTGCTGCTGTTTTAGTTGTAGTCCTTGCTGTTTGATATAATTTTAATGCTAAATCCCTTGCTGTATCAACCCTTAGATTAAGAGTTTTGATAGAAATAGGTTTTTTAGATATCTCTATATTAATATTTTTAACTGCTTCATATGCTTCTTTTAATTCTACATAAAAAGTATCTGGTATTATTGGTAAATCATAATCTTTAATTTTATATTTAGAATTATTAATTATATTTTTAATTTCATATAATTGATCTCTTGCTCTTGCTTCATCTTCTTTTAAACTTCCTAAATTTTTAAGCGTATTTTCTAACTTATCTTCTACTTTAGATAATTTAACCGCCACCATTTCACACTCACTACTAAGTTTTGAAAAAGGCATAACTTTAGATAATGTTCTATCATTTATTAATTTAAAACTATCTTTTACCTCAGTTAATTCACTATTAATTTCATCAATAATTATAATTTCATCATCATCTAGATCATATGTGTCCTTCAAATTGTCAATTTCAGAATATAGATTTCTAACTATAGAACTAACTTTAGATATTCTCTCACTAATATTAATAATTCCTCTTTCATAATCTCTCTTGCCTCTTTTTTCAGCTTCAAAATCACTATATAATCCTTCGTAATAATCAAGTAATGTTTTTAGTTCAAATATGGAATCTTGAAGATTTAAAACATTTAGTCTATCCATTATTTCACCAATTTTTTTATTTGTTTCCTCTATGTTATAATCAATATTCAAATATTCAATATTATACCCATCTCTAGTTAATTTAGCACTCATATTTTTAATATCATTCATTTTCTTAGGTAATATCATAGTTGCCATAAGTACTATTGTAGGTGCTTCATCAATAACGATACTAATATTATTAATCATATCATCAAGAACTTTAACTATCTTACCAAGTTCAGATAATTCTTTATTCATTATTGCTACTTCAAAAGCACTAAATAACTTATCAATATTCTCAAATTGTAATTCTATTCTACTAGATACATCATGATAATCATTTTTATTTTTGTTATATTTAAATACCACTTCTCTATATATACTTTTAAGCTTAGTAATAGCATCCCTATTTCTCTCTTCACTCTCTGTTAGTTCTTTTATTTCATTTAATAATTTAATAGATTTTGTCTTAACATGATATAAATCTTTCTCAACTAACGCAAGAGACTTATATGCTTCATTATATTCTTTATTCATACAAATTGTTTCAACATCAACTAAAGCATCCGTTAATCTTGGTATATCCTCTTTTTCTATTTTTTCAAATCTATTTTTCCAACTTTCAACATCCCTTTCCATCTTTTTATTATTTACAAGTTTACCTGCTTTTGAAAGTTCAGTTATTAAGGATGCTGATATTATAAGATTCTTTTCAGTAGTTAATTTATCTATTGTGCTAAGTATATTTTTTTTCTTTTTTAATTTAATAATTATGGTTAAAATATATAAAAGAAATATTAGAAATAAAAACACTATAGTAATAATTGCCGTTATTTTATCCATAATATCTATCCTCCTAATACATTTTAACATATTTATATTTTTTTTTATAGTATTTTTTACTAAAAGACAAATGATTTTTATAATAAAAATAAGATAATAATAATTATTCTATAATTTATATAGTTAATATTCATTATTATTAAATAATAAAATGATAATAATGAAATTACAACTTTTTAAAAAATTTTTATGTTAAGTATTGTCAAAACTAACTAAATATGATATTATCAATGTACTTGATTGGTTTATGGCGATGTAGCTCAGTTGGCTAGAGCATCTGGTTCATACCCAGGAGGTCGTGGGTTCGAATCCCTCCGTCGCTACCAAATTTATAGTAAACTCGAACTAACATATCGAGATAATACATTAACTAACTAGATATAGTTAGTTTTTTATTTCATTGTAAACAAATGAACCACTCGATATATAGATATAATACTATATCATGTTTCAAGTATTGAAAATACTAATATAAAAATCAAAACTGTGTTGTAAGATGATAACCAGAACATATAAGTTAACTATACTTAAATTCTATTGTAATTGTCGTATTTATTAGAAAATCTTTTAATAAAGTATTAGAATATAGAATTTCAAAAAGGAAGTATAAAGTATTTCTAAATAGCAAAAATAAATTTAACTATTAATAAATAAATATGAATAATTTATAAAGTATTTTTATTCAACTAAAAAACTTCTACAATAGAAGTTTTTTACATATTTAATTAATCATTCATATCAAAATTAATATCATCATTACTTAAGACAACTTTATATATTTCATTGACTTTATAATTACCCTTTAATTTTAAAGGTATATAATTATCTGTAAATCCGTAATAAAAACCATCTTTTTCTTCTTCTATTAATACTTCTACTTCATGATTAATAAACTTTTTATAATACTCTTTTTCTAAAATTTTACCTAATTCAATTAATCTATGAACTCTATCTTTCTTTATATTTCCAGGTATCTTATTTGGCATTCTAGATGCCGCTGTTCCATTTCTATCAGAGTATGGAAAAACATGTATCTTAGAAAAGCCAACTTCTTTACATAGACTTAAAGTATCATTAAAATCTTCCTCTGTTTCTCCAGGAAATCCAACTATTATATCAGTTGATAATGAAATTCCTTCTCTTGATTCTTTAATTTCTTTAGTCTTCTTTATAAAATAATTTCTATCATATCTTCTATTCATAAGTTTTAATACATTATCACTTCCAGATTGAAGGGGAATATGTAAATGAGATACAAATTTATTATTATTTTTTATAATATTCATCATTTTTTCGTCTAATTCAACTATTTCAACTGATGATAATCTAATTCTTTTTATTTCATCAAATTTACTAATTTCATTAATTAAATCAGATAATCTTTTTCCATCACTATTATATTGTCCCGTATGGATTCCAGATAAAACAATTTCCTTATGTCCACTAATTGCAATATCTCCTACTTCTATTAAACATTTATTAAATTCTTTACTTCTAACTCTACCTCTAACATAAGGAATTATACAATAACTGCAAAAATTATTGCATCCATCTTCTATCTTAATAAATGCTCTATGATGATGTTGATATTTTTTAACTTCCATATCCTCAAATTCTTGATTACTCATATCATAAAATCTAACGATTCTCTTTTTTGTCTTAATAAATTCATTTATATAATCAAGTATTTTGGATTTATCTTTATTACCTATAATTATATCAGCATCTATTAAAGTATCAATTTCATTTTTTCTAAACTGACAAAAACACCCCATCGCAATAACTATTGCGCTAGGATTATTTTTCTTAATGTTATTTATAACCTGTTTACTTTTATTGTCTGCTGTATTAGTAACAGTACATGTATTTACTATTACTATATCAGCATTCTCTTCTACTTCACTAAATCCTTCACTTAAGAGTAAATTTCTTACAAATTCACTTTCATAAGAATTAACTTTACACCCAAGAGTTTTTATATAAAATGTTTTTATCATAATGTCATCCTAAATTCTTTTAGTATTTTAAGAAATTCTTCCTCCTCTAAATAATTTTCTGTCCCTATTACTTCTTTTTGTTCAACTTCAATTTTATTTATACGTGGAGCTTCTTTATCTTTCTTCTCTTCTTCTTTATATGAAAGTGTTATATTAGATGCATTTTTAAGTAATTGCTCATAACTAATTATTGCCTTCTTTTCTTGCTCTTCTTCATATTTAGCTATTGCTACTTGATTATCATTACTACCAAGTTCATCTATTCTTTCTTTGGTTCTTCTCTCAAGTTCTTCAGCTGATATAACAGCATTCTCTTCTTCACTGCTTTCATACTCATCAATTATATCATTATAAGTTTTTACTTCACTTAAATTAACCTGTTTAATAATTGGCTTTTCTTCTTCAACAGTGGTACTTGTCTTTAATGCATCAAACTCTTTTAACAAATCATCTGTTAAACTATCTTCATCTAAAGATTTAACTTCATTTATTAGACTTTCTGGTTCTTTAATAATTTCTTTTTTATTAGTATAATCTAATAAATCATTATATTCTTGTCTTGATTTAATTAAACTAATAATTAATACAACCAAAATAATCAGCATTAATGCTAAAAATACCAATAAATAATCTCCTTCTATAAATGTTTCTAATACCTTATCAATATTCATCATAATTAATCACTATCCCTTAAGTATTTGATTATTGATGAGACCATTAATGGTACTGTTTCTGTTCTTAAAACATCACTACCCAAAGAAGTCTTAATAAAACCTTTGTTACTAAGATAATCTTCCTCTATTTTAGATAGCCCACCCTCTGGACCAAATACTAGTGATATTGTATCATTACAATTATCAGTTGTTAATACTTTACAAATACTTTTGACATCATTATTGTCAAGAGAACACAATATATTTACACCATTTATACATTCTATATCTTTGTAGCTTATTATTTTTTCTAAATTTGGTTTTTCTATTCTATATGACTGTTCGCTTGCTTCTTTAATAATCTTATTCCATCTAACAAGTTTCTTTTCATAATCTTTAGATGGCAATTTATACTTACAATGAAAATATTGCACAACTACAAAATCAGTTATACCAAGTTCAGTTCCATGCTTGAAAATAAATCCCATTTTTTCTTCATTTAATAACGGAACATATACTAGTATCTTTTTTAATTTTTCTTCATTCTTAAATACACTTTCTATATTAGAAGATAATAAATCATCATTTAAAGAACAAATGTAACTTTTGCCATCGTAAACAACAATTATTTTATCATTAACTTTCATTCTCATAACATTCTTAATATGATTATAATCATTTTTATTTAAATATAGTGTATTTTTATCTTTACTAGTAGCAAAATATTGTTGCATACATTCCTCCTATTTAAGTATTATTATTGTTTCACCATCATTGTAGTTATTTGTTTTATACTCTAAAACTCTTTTATCACTTTTTAAATAATCATGAGTAGTTTTTTTTAATATCCCGCTTCCCTTACCATGGATTACTATTATTTTTTTATTATCTATTCTAAGATTATTCTCTATAAAATTTTTAATCATCGCTACTGCAGAATATCTATCATATCCATGTATGTCTAAATGTGGAATATTATATAAAAATGGATCAACAAATTTTTTCATAAACATGCCTTCTTCTTTATAAAATTATTATACATAATTAATAGATTATAATCAAATATATATAAAAAAAACTCATAATAATGAGTTTAAATTATTTTTCTAAAGCACTTATTAAATCTGCTTTTTTCATACCAGTTGTGTCAATATTCTTTTCTTCGCATAAATCTTTTAATTCAGCTACTGTTAATTTAGAATAATCTTTTTGTGCTTCTATTGTTTTTTCTACTTTTTCTACTACTTTTTCAGTTTTAGTAGTCTTTCCTTCTAAAGCATCTTTAGCGATATTAACTAATTTAGTAAATTCTTCTGGTGCAAAAATTGCAAGTTCACTAAGCATTTTTCTATTAATTTCAATATTTGCTTTTTTAAGACCATTAATGAATTTAGAATATACTATATCATTATTTCTACAAGCTGCATTAATTCTTGTAATCCATAATTTTCTAAAGTCATTTCCTCTTTTCTTTCTATCTTGGTAACTATAAGCACCACTATGGAATAATTGTTCTTGAGCAGTCTTATATAATCTATGTTTACTACCAAAATATCCTTTAGCTCTTTTTAATACTTTTCTTCTTCTATTTTTAGATACTACTCCACCTTTAACTCTTGTCATTGTCTACTCCCCCTCCTTATTTTACTAGTCCTTTGTATCTTTTAGCATCTCCGCTACTAAGTACAGAACCCTTTCTTGCTTTTCTATTGAAGTCTGTTGGCTTCTTTCCACTATTATGATTTGCTCCTACATGTCCAATTTTAGTTGAACCAGAGTTTCTTACTTTAATTTTTTTACTAATTCCACCATGTGATTTCATCTTTGGCATAATTCATTCCTTCTTTCTATATATATTCTATTTTTTAGGTGTCAATAACAGCTGCATGCTTCTGCCTTCCATTTTTGGCATTGATTCTATTTCAGCAACATCATTTAGTTTTTCCGCAAAACGCATTATTACATTCTTTCCAAGTTCTGGATGAGCAAGTTGTCTACCTTTAAATCTAACGGCAACTTTAATTTTATGACCTTTTTCAAGATAAGCTTTAGCGTTTCTTAATTTTGTTTCAAAATCTCCTACATCAATTGTTACACTTAACCTATATTCTTTAACTTCAAGATTTTGTTCTCTTTGTTTTTTCTTTGCTTCTTTTATTTGTTTTTGCTTTTCATAACGATACTTATTGTAATCAATTATTTTACAAACTGGATTTTTAGGATCTGCATTTAATAATACCAAATCAAGCCCTGCATATTTGGCTAATGTTTGAGCATCATTAATATTCTTAATACCCATTTTTTCTCCATTTGGGCCGATTACCATTACTTCTGGAAAAGTAATTTGATCGTTAATTAAAACATCATTATTCTGCTTAGCTATTGCTAACACCTCCATATTTTTTCATTTAAAAAAGTGAGTATGAGAACCCACTTCAAAAACATATTATTCCTTTATAAGTTTAATAAGCTTTTATACCAATGTACCTTTACATCTGGTGAAGAGTGGTTCTCTTTCTTTCTTTTTCAACATCATAGATTATATACAAATTATATTCACTTGTCAACATAAAATTCTTAATTTTTACTAAAAATTAAATTTTTTACATTACTACTAAATTATCTTTCATTTTTACTTCTAAATACAAAATATAATACTATTAATATTATAAATATACTACACAATATTTCTATAACCTTTACAACTTTAGATTCAATACTAATTTGTAATACTTTTTCTTCTAATAAATCAGTAGAATCCAATATATAATTACAATTAAATTTATTTACAAAATTTCCATATTTTGTATTATTAACTGTAATATCTTCTTTATTAGTACCTTCTATATAATAAATTCCATTAGTAATTTTATATTTTTCAACATCTCCATCACTTGTTAAATTTACGCAATATTTTAGTGATACATCCGTTAGTTCTAAAGCTTTTTCACCCTCATCAGTACTTATAATACTTAAAATATTGCCTTTCATATATTCTGATGAAAACATTTTCTTTGATTCTTTATATATTGTCATGGACTCTGTTAAAAAAGTATCTTTTTTAACTTTTTGATAATAATTTAATACGGTAAATGCACCAACTAAAAAAATTACTGCAACAATAACCATTACTAATAATAATTCCATTAATGTAAAACCTTTTTTAATTTTCATAACAAACACCACTACTATAAATCATTATATAAGAATTTCTTTTACATGTCAATGTTAAAAAAGTATACTATATACTGGTATATGATTAATTTATGATAATGTCTTAATTGTTAACTTGCGAAAATGTCTCAATACTATATAATACTCCACTGAGGTGGAAATATGAGAAAGGTAGAATTAAGAATGAAAGAACAAGAAAAATATGAAGTTATCAAAGAACT
>JAQXHG010000044.1 GCA_029007115.1 bacterium
AGTGATGGAAGTATACTTAAAACAGTAGGGACAGTCACTGCGATTGGAGGCGCTTTGGGAGTTGCATCATATGCAGGATATAAGCATATAAAATCTAAAGAAGATGAAACTTCTGATAGTGAAGAAGATTATTAATAAAAAGAGAAATAGTTGATGCTATTTCTTTTTAATTTTGTTATAATCTATTGTAGGTGATGAAATAATGTTTGAGAGTTTGAGTGAAAGACTACAAAAAGTAGTAAGCAATATTAAATCTAAAGGTGTTATTAATGAAGAAAATATAAGTGAAATTACAAGAGAAATTAGGCTATGCTTATTGGAAGCTGATGTAAATATTAAAATAGTAAGAGAATTTATAGATAAGGTAAAAGAAAAAGCTCTTGGTGAAGAGGTAAGAAAAAGTATTAAACCAGGGGATATGTTTGTTAAAATTCTTAAAGATGAACTTGTTGAATTATTAGGAGGAGATAGCAGTCCTCTTGAGGTTAGTAAAAATCCCACAATCGTCATGGTAGTTGGTCTTCAAGGTGGTGGTAAAACAACAACAGTTGGAAAGATAGGAAACATGGTTCGCAAAAAACATCATAAGAAGCCTTTATTCGTAGCGTGTGATGTTTATAGACCAGCAGCAATTGATCAGTTAAAATCAATAGGAAAACAACTTAATATTGAGGTTTATGATGAAGGTAAATCAAACCCAGTAGAAATAGCAAAAAATGCTTTAGAATTTGCAAAAGAAAATGGATATGATTATATTTTATTTGATACAGCAGGTAGACTTCAAATAGATGAAGTATTAATGGATGAACTTGTTAATATAGAAAATATTATTAAGCCTCATGAAGAATTGCTTGTAATTGATGCGATGATGGGACAAGATGCAATTAATGTTATTACTGGTTTTAATGAAAAACTAAATTTAACAGGTTGTGTTTTAACTAAAATGGATGGTGACACTAAGGGTGGTGTTGCATTATCATTAAGACATTTAACAAATATTCCAATTAAATTAGTCGGAGATTCAGAAAAATTAGATGGTATAGGTGAATTTTATCCAGATAGAGTAGCAAATAGAATACTCGGTATGGGAGATTTACTTTCTATAATAGAAAAAACAGAAGCAGAGCTTGATACAGATGAAATGATGAGTACTGCTAAAAGGATGCAAAAAGGAAAATTTGATTTAGAAGATTTTTTAAAGACAACTAAGCAAATTAAAAAGTTAGGACCACTTGAAAATTTAATTAAATTAATACCAGGAGCATCTAAAATGGGCCTTAATAAGGTAGAAATAGATCCTAAAATTATGGCAAGGACTGAAGCAATTATTTTATCTATGACCCCTCTAGAAAGACGTAATCCAGATATTATAAAAGCTAGTCGCAAGCAAAGAATTGCTAAAGGATGTGGACAAAAAGTAGAGGATGTTAATAGATTGTTGAAGCAATTTGATCAAATGAAAATGATGATGAAACAAATGAATAGTGGAAAATTTGGAAATTTTAAGTTTTAATGAAATGTAATAAAAATATTTCTTGTAACATATAGTTGAATGTGTTATAATACAATTGACTGAAAGGAGAGTGGCTAGATAAAGCCACTCTTTATTTTAAAGGAGGTTAAAAGTGGAAGAAAAAATTTATGATGCAATTAAAAATGCATTAGAAGAAAAAAACATTGAATTAGTAGGTGTTCATTTTGGTGAAGAGGATGGTGAAAAGACATTATTTGTAACAATTGATAAAGAAGGTGGAGTTGATATTGATTTATGCGTAGAAGCCACTCATATTGTAGATCCAATAATTGAAAGTCTTAACCTAGATATTGAAGATTATGTATTAGATGTAGGAAGTAAGGGAGTAAAAATTGATGAAAACTAAGAAAAAAGAAGAAACAAATGAAATGAAGGCTGCTGAATTTAAGAAAGCTTTAGATTTTATAGTTAAAGAAAAAGGAATTGATGAAGATATTGTTATTGAAGCTATGCAAACAGCATTATCTACAGCTTTTAGAAAAAATGAAAAAGCAGATTATACTTCAAGAGTATTGATTGATAAGAATACTGGAGAAATTAAAGTATTTAAAGTTACTACTATTGTAGATGATTATAATGACGATGATGATGATATTGATCCAGAGACTGGAGAAGTTAAAATTGCTCATGATTATTTAAATGAACTTACAATTAGCGAAGCAAGAGAAAAAAATAAAGATTATCAAATAGGTGATGAAATTTTAGAAGAAGTAACTCCAAAAGATTTTGGAAGAGTTGCTATATCAGTTGCTAAACAGGTAGTACTTCAAAAGATTAGAGAAGCTGAACGTGATAAAATAATGAGTGAATTTGCAGATAAGGAAGATGAATTAATGGTAGGTTTCCTTGCTATGGAAGATGCTAAAAATTATTATGTTGATCTTGGTAAAGCAAGAGGTATTTTATCTAAAAATGAACTTATTCCTGGTGAAAAACTTACTATGGGAGATAGTATTAAGGTTTATATAACTAAGATTGAGGCTACTCCAAAAGGACCACTTATTTTAGTTTCAAGAAAGAATTATGGTTTTGTAAAGAGATTATTTGAGCATGAAATACCAGAGTTTAAAGATGGAACATTAGAATTAAGAGGAATTGCAAGAGAAGCTGGAGTTAGAAGTAAAGTTTGTGTTGCATCAACTAATCCAAATGTAGATCCAATTGGAAGTTGTATTGGTGAAAAAGGAAGAAGAATTGCTAATATTATCAGCGAACTTAAAGGTGAAAAGGTTGATTTAATTGCTTATAGTGATGATATGGAAGAATTTATTGCAAATGCTCTTAGTCCTGCTAAAAATCTAAATGTAAGTATAACTGATGAAAAGAAAAAAGAAGCGTTAGTTATAGCAGATGATGAGAATTTAAGTTTAGCAATTGGTAAAAAAGGAATTAATATTAAACTTGCTAGTAAATTAACAAAATACACAATTAATATTAAAACATTAGCCGATATTAATAAACAAATCAATGAGTAGGTGTAAATATGAAACAGAGAAAGATACCTATGAGAACTTGTGTAATAACACATGAAAAATGTGAAAAAAGAGATTTGATAAGAGTAGTTAGAGATAATGAGGGTAATGTAACAGTTGATGAGACTGGTAAACTAAATGGTAGAGGTGCATATTTAAAAAAGGATAAGGAAGTTATTGAAAAAGCAAGAAAATCAAAAGCATTAGAAAAACATTTAGAAGTAAAAATTGATGATGAAATTTATGATATTTTATTAAGCAAAATATAAAATAATATTTAAAAATTAAAAGAAAAGGAGGAATTGATTATGAGTATAGAAGATTATGCTTTAGAATTAGGAATAGAAGAAAGTGTTGTTTTGAGCAAATTAAAAGAATTAGGTTTTAATTATAATAACTCAAGTGATTATTTAGATGATGATGCGATAATTCTTTTAGATAATGAAAACTTGGCAGCTAAAGAAAATAAACTTACTGAAGAACTTGCTGATAAATTTGAACTTGAAGATAGAGCAGAAGAAGCAGCAAGTGCTTATAGTATGGAATTTGAAAAAACTACTAGAAAAGAAAAAATAAAGAAAAAAGATAATAGTAAAAATAAAGATGAAGATTTATCTTTAAAGAAAAAGAATATATATAAGAACAAAACAAAGCTTCAGAGTAATAAAGAAGAAGTTGAAAGCAATGTAGTTTTATACACAGAGGGTATGAGTGTCAATGATTTAGCAGTAGCTCTTAATGTTCCAGCAAGTGAATTAGTTAAGAAATTAATTAGTATGGGACTTATGATATCATCTAATCAAGCAATTTCTTATGATGATGCTAGTATTATTGTTCTTGAATATAACAAGGAGTTAGTTAAAGAAGAAACTACTGATATTAGTAATTTTGAAGAATATGTTATTATTGACAAAGAAGAAGATTTAGTTGCAAGACCAGCAGTTGTTACAATTATGGGACATGTTGATCATGGTAAAACTACACTTTTAGATTATATAAGAAATTCTCATGTAGCAAGTGGTGAAGCCGGTGGAATAACTCAAGCAATAGGTGCATATCAAGTAGAGAAGAATGGTAAAAAGATTACATTTATAGATACACCAGGTCATGCAGCATTTACAGAGATGAGAGCAAGAGGTGCTAGTGTAACAGATATTGTTGTTATAATAGTTGCTGCTGATGATGGAGTTATGCCTCAAACAAGAGAAGCAATTGATCATGCTAAAGCAGCAGGAGTACCTATAATTGTAGCAGTTAATAAGGTAGATAAACCTAATATAAATATAGATAAAATAATGAGCGAATTATCTGAAATAGGTCTTACTCCAGAGGAGTGGGGAGGAGACACTATTTTCGTTAGACTTAGCGCTAAAACAGGACAAGGTGTAGATTTACTTTTAGATAATATTAATGCTTTATCTGAAGTTTTGGAACTTAAGGCTAATCCAAATAGATATGCAACTGGAAGTGTAATCGAAGCAAAACTTGATAAGAATAAAGGTCCAGTTGTAACATTATTAATTCAAAATGGAACATTAAGACTTGGAGATCCAATAGTTGTTGGAACTAACCATGGAAAGGTTCGTACTTTAAGAGACGATACTGGTCGTGAAGTAATATCAGCAGATCCTTCTAAACCTGTTGAGGTAACTGGTCTTGAAGATGTTCCAGTAGCCGGTGATAAATTTATGGCATTTGAAAGTGAAAAAGAGTCAAGAAGTGTTGCATTAAAAAGAAAAGAAGTAGAAAAGAGCAAAAAATTTGCATATAAAGCACTTAGTTTAGATGAATTATTTGAATCAATTAAAGAAGGTAAAAAAGAGATTAATATCGTTTTAAAAGCAGATGTTAAGGGCAGTGAAGAAGCAGTTAAAAATGCTTTACTTAAGATTAATGTAGAAGGTGTTAAAATCAATGTAATTAGAAGTGGCGTTGGTACTATTACTGAAAGTGATGTAGTATTAGCACATGCATCTAATGCTATTATTATCGGATTTAATGTAGTACCATCTAAATCTACTAAAGATACAGCAAAAGGTTATGAAGTTGATATAAGACTTTATAATATTATTTATAAACTAGTAGAAGAAATAGAAGCAGCTATGAAAGGTATGTTAGAGCCAGAATATGAAGAAGTAATTACTGGTGAGGCTGAAGTTAGACAATTATTTCACTTCTCTAAGATTGGAAATATTGCTGGTTCACATGTAATTAGTGGTGTAGTTAAGTCAAATAGTCTATGTAGAGTAATTAGAGACGGTATAGTAGTTACAACATCTAAAATTGCATCTTTGCAAAGAGAAAAGAATCAAGCACATGAAGTTAAGAGTGGATATGATTGCGGAATTGTTGTTGAAAATTTTCCAGATATTAAAGAAGGAGATATAATTGAAACATTTGAAAATAAGGAAGTGAAGAGATAATGGCAAGTATGAAAGGTGAGAGAGCAGGATCTGAGATTCAAAGAGAACTGTCTATGATATTACTTGAAGATGCTCGTGATGAAGACTTTAAAAGAGTAACTATTACTGCTTGTGATGTTTCAAATGATTTAAGTTTTGCTAAAGTATACTTTACAACATTTGATAATCGTGAAAAAGTTGAAAAAGATTTAAATAATGCATCAGGATTTTTTAGAAGTCTTCTTGCTGATAGATTGGTAATGAGACATATTCCTGAATTAAAGTTTATATTTGATGAATCTATTGAGTATGGTCAAAATATAGAAAGAATTATTAAAGAAATAAATGAAAAAAACTGCTAATCCTTATTTAGGATAATAGCAGTTTTTTTTATAAGAATAAAATAACTAAGATACCAATAACTAAAGTATAAATACTAAAATAAATAAGTTTACCATTATTAACAATTTTTCTAAACCATTTAGTAACAAGTAATGTAACAATACATGAAATTATAATTGATAATAAATATGGTATTATTAATGCATTAGTTAGAGTTAAATCAAAGATTTCAAGAATAGAAGCCGCTATACTAATTGGTATATATAGCATAAATGAATATTTAAAAGCAGTGTCTCTTTTTAAACCTGCAAACATACCACCAACAATAGTAGAACCACTTCTACTAATTCCTGGAAATAGTCCAGCTATTTGCATAAATCCTACTGTTAGTGCTTCTTTTATGCCTATTTTATTGTCTTCTTTTTTTCCTTTAAAATCTTTAACAATAAATAATAAAATAGATGTAATAATTAGAGAAATACCAACAATTTTAACATTATTTTCTATCTTTGAAAATAATTCTAATTTACTAACAATTAATCCCATAATTCCAGCAGGAATACATCCAAGAACTATCATCCAACAATAATTGTACTCATCTTTATATTTTTTATCTTTATTTATTAAATATTTAAAGAAACTTTGAATTAAAGAAATAATATCATTCCAAAATAATATTACAATAGCAATAAGTGATCCTAAGTTAGTAAGTATCGCAATAGTATCAAAATCAACATTTACATCCATAATAGTTTTTAAAATCATTAAATGTCCACTAGATGAAACTGGTATTGTCTCAGTTAATCCTTGTATAATAGCTAAAATAATATATTTTAATAATTCCATTTTAATCACCTTTAACATTATATAATATTTCTTTTATTTTTAAAATATAATTTAATATGTTTAAAAAAATAATTATGTTTATTTGTGGAATAATAATAACATCATATTCATTAATGTTTATAATAATTTATTTAAATCTTTTAAAGATGGGATATAATGTTATAGAATATTTAAAATATATATTTACTCATCTTGAATGTTTAATGATTTTTGTTGGTATATTATTAATAATATTATCTTTAAAGAAAAAAGAATATTTTAAAATAAAATGGTAACACTATTATTAGGAGGAAAAAAATGAAAAAAATATTATCTATATCATTAATAGTACTTTCTTTATTTGGATGTAGTCTTATGGATACACCATCATCTAAAGTAGAGTCATATTTAAATAATTACGTATCTTTAGAAGATGAGGTATTATCAGATTTAGATGCTACAATTGAAAATGAAAAATTATCTGAAAATAATAAAAGTATATATAAGCAAGTTCTAAAAAGACAATATCAAGATTTAAAATATGAAATTAAAGATGAAACTATTGATGGTAAAAATGCAAGTGTAGTAGTTAAAATAACGGTATATGATTTATATAAATCAAATGTAAATTCAGAATATTATTTAAATGAACATCAAGATGAATTCTATACTATTGATAATACATTTGATAGTGATTTATATGATAAATATAAATTAGATGAGATGTTAAAGATTAAAGATACTATAGATTATGAAATAACATTTGATTTAGTAAAAGAAGATAATACATGGGTAATTAAAGAACCTAGTAGAGAAGTGTTAGAAAAGTTACATGGTTTATATAATTACAATGAATAAGAGTCTCTATTTAAGAGATTTTTATTTTGAAATATCAATTATATTTGATATTTTTTTATGTTAAAAAGTAATTATTTTTTCTTGATATAAGATTTTAAATATACTAAAATATAATTAGAGGTATATTATGGATTATATAGAAATAGAAGATAATAATGGTAATAAAATAGAAATGCAAGTACTTACTATATTTAAATTAGATGGTTATAGTAGTAATTATATAATTTATAGTGATAAAGAAAAGAAACATTATTATGTAGCCAAATTTAATGATAATAATACTGATTTAGATACTAATCTATCAGATAAAGAGTATGAATTGTGTGATAGTGTATTTAAGGAAGTGATTAATAAATGAAATTAGAAGTTAATAGTAATCATAAAAAAGTAAATTTAAGAAATATATTATCTAATATTAGTCCTAGAAGATTAAAATCAGGTATAGCAGCTTTATTTATAAGTGGTTCATTAGTATTAGGTGTAAAAAATGAAGCATATGCAGATGATTTAAATCCATCAATAGAATATAGTGAAACAGTAAATGATATTCAAGTAATAATACCAGAGGGATATAATAGAAAATCTGTGTGTGATAAATTAGGTAAATCATCTACTGATATAATTACAACTTCAGACTTAGAAAATTTAACTACTTTATATGTAAGTACAGATGATGATGTAAGTTTTTTAAAATATTGTACTAATTTAGAATATTTATCATTAAAATGTAACACTTATGAAGGCATAGAAAATTTAGCTAATATACCTTCATTTGATAAACTTAAATCTGTTAGTTTCAGTTGTTCAGGTGGCCCAATATCAAAAGAGCAAGTTAGTTTTTTGATTAATAGTCCAAATATATCATATATTTGTATAAATAATTCTACTAATTTTAAAGAGGGTGTATTAAGCAGTGTTCAAAATCTTGATACTATAGAATTAACATCAGGGTTAGATAATAGCTATAATACTAATTTAGATGATTTAGTAAATATTAAATCACTTAAAAATTTAATAATTAATAGTTATTTAGTTATGCCTCTTGATTTAGCAATTATGTTGGATAGTCAGACATATAATACTTTAAAAAATAATGGAGTTAATATAGATTTTGGTAGTAATCTTTATATATCTACAACATATGGAAAAACATCTGAAGAGTTATTTCTTGAAATAAACAAAGAATTAGATAATATAGTTAAAAGTTTAGATATAGATGAAAATTCAAGTGACATGGAAAAATATAATAAAGTATTACTATATGTAATTGAAAATTTATCATATGATCCATATATTAGTCAAAAGCTTAAAGAAAAAGAAAAGACAACTTATGAAGATCATTTAGAATTTTATGATATTGGTACTCTTCAAGGAGCATTAATGAATGATACTGCTATTTGTGGTAACTATACAGCATTATTAAGTGCATTATGCAAAAGAGTTGGATTAGAGGCGTACTATGTATCAGGTCATTTGCCTGGAAGTAGTTATGGACATGCCTGGAATTTAATTAAAATCGGTGATGAATATTATTATGCAGATGCAACAGCTTTTGATTCAGAAGGGATTATTGAAACAAGAGCTGTAGATGAAGATGGTAATATTTTAGAAGAAACTGATGAATCATATTCTTATTCTGAATTTATTATTACTACAGTTGGAAAAGATGTTGAAAGTAAAAAGAAAGCAATGGAAGATGGTACAATAAACCAATATTCACAATATTTAATTGATTTAGAAACTGAAGATAGAGTTGAAGAATCAATTCCAATTGATTTTGAAAATGGTAAACCAAAGTATTTACAAGATGATGTTTCTATTAATATAAGTGAAGATACTGAAGAAACTGATTTACTTATGGATGATTTAAATATTGAAATGAATAGTAATGCAGATGATAAAAGTACAAGTGATGAAACCGCGATTGACATTACAGATAAGAAATTTAAAATAAATTTAGCAGGAAAAGTTGTTATGATAAGCTCACCTATATTAATCGGAGCATTATCAGTACTAGGTCTTGCACAAAAAAAGAAAAAAAATATGATAAGAAGTCAACAAAATATTGATAGTTTTTATGAGGGTAGTTATAATGCTTATGATAACTATGATAGATATGATACTTATGGTACTTATGATAGCTACGATAACTATGATACTTATGATAATTATAGGAGTCGATAAGACATATGATAAATTATTAATCATATGTCTTTTTATATTTATGGTTAGTAATTAAACTTAAATTAACATTTTACAACATATTATATAAATGTTATAATGTGTTTTGGAAGTGATTTATATGAAAATGCCTGATATGAAACAAGCTAGAAAAAGGACTAATAATAATATTAATTATACAAAATATGATAGTAATCTAAAATTTGGTAAAAATAAGAAATATTTCGTAAGAACTTATGGTTGCCAAATGAATGAACATGACTCTGAAAAAATTAAAGGAATGCTTAATGATTGTGGCTTTATCGAAACACAGTCAGCTGAAAATGCTGATATTGTTATATTAAATACATGTGCAATTAGAGAAAATGCACATGATAAGGTATTTGGATATCTAGGAGTTTTAAAACATATTAAAGATACAATTAATAAAGATTTATTAATTGGTATATGTGGGTGTATGTCTCAAGAAGAAGTTGTTGTTAATGAAATAAAAAATAAATATAAATACATTGATTTTGTATGTGGAACTCATAATTTAGATAATTTGCTTTCAATTATTAAAACTAAAATGGATACTAAAAAAAATCAAATAGAAGTATTAAGTTATGAGGGTGATGTGGTAGAAGGGATACCAGTAAGTCGTGATAGTAAGTATTCTGCTTGGGTTGATATAATTTATGGTTGTGATAAGTTTTGTACATATTGTATAGTTCCATATACAAGAGGAATGCAAAGAAGTAGAAAAAAAGAAGATATTTTAGAAGAAATAAAAACTCTTAAAGAAAAAGGATATCTTGAAGTAACGTTATTAGGACAAAATGTTAATGCTTATGGGAAAGATTTATATGATAACTACAATTTAGCAAATTTACTTAGTGATGTTAGTGATATAGGTATTCCAAGAATTAGATTTGTAACATCTCATCCATGGGATTTTACAGAAGAAATGGTTGATGTAATTGCAAGTCGTGAAAATGTTATGCCATATATTCATTTACCATTACAATCAGGAAGTAATAAAATATTAAAATTAATGAATAGGAGATATACTAAAGAAGATTATTTAAAACTATATGATTCTATACGAACTAAAGTTAAAAACGCTAGTATAACAACAGATATAATTGTAGGATTTCCTGGTGAAAGTGAAGAAGATTTTATGGAAACATTAGATGTTGTAAATAAATGTAAATATGATGGAGCCTTTACATTTGCTTTTTCTCCTCGAGAAAATACACCAGCTGCATTAATGAAAGAAACTGTTAGCGAAGAAGATAAAATGGATAGATTACATAGATTAAATGAAATTGTTAATAAATATAGTAATGAAGCAAATAAAAGATTAGAAGGTCAAATTGTTAAGTGTTTAGTAACATCACTAAGTGATAAAGATAAAAATAAAGTATGTGGTTATACTGAAAATATGAAACTTGTTAATATAGAGGGACCAAGTGATTTAATTGGAAATATTGTTAAAGTAAAAATAACAGATGCAAAGAGTTTTTCTTTAGATGGAATTTATGTAAAAGATTAATAATTATTTTTTGATATCTAAGACTATATAATTAAAGAAAATTTATTATTAAAAATTTTCTTTTTTAGTGTAATAATTTATTAATTAATAAATATTCATCTATTTGACAAAATAAATATAAAATATTATATTGTTAGTAAGAGGTATTATTATGAGAAGATTGTATATTGATTTTGATGGTGTAGTGATGGATTCAATTCCACTATTATATGCTGCGTTAGAGGCTAGTGGTGCTGATTTTTCAAATGAGGTAGAAAGAAGAAGATTTTTTTCAACTTATGATTTTGATTTAGTTATTAATGATGATAATATACTTAATGATTCAATAGAGTGTATTAATAAATTAATTGAATCAAAAATGTTTGAAATAAGCTTTTTAACCCATGTAAATTCTTTACAAGAGGGTATATCTAAAATAAATTATTTAAGAGAAAAATTTAAAAATATTACAATTATTATCGTTCCAAAGGAAATATCTAAAACTAAAATGGTTCATAGTCAAGGAGCAATATTAGTAGATGATTATTCAGGTAATTTAAAGGAATGGGAAAATACTGGAGGAATCGCAGTTAGATTTTCAAAAGAGTTAGAATCAAAAGGATATAAAGTAATTAATAGATTAGATCAATTAATTGATATGTTTAAAGAAGATGAGGAATAATTATGGTTGATGTATTAAAAGTAGTAAATGGTTTTTTAGAAGAAAATTGTTATATTATTCATAATGGTAAAAATGCTTTAATAGTAGATCCTGGAAGTGAAGGAAATAAAATTATTAATGAGATTAAGACACATAATTTAAATGTTCTTGGAATTCTTATCACTCATTATCATTTTGATCATGTTGGTGCTTTAGATGATATAAAAAAGGAATTTCCAAATGCAGTAGTAATTGATTATAACACTAAAGGAGATAAGGTTATAGGAGAATTTAGTTTTAAAATAATTGAAACGTATGGTCATACGTTAGATAGTGTATGTTATTATTTTGATAAAAATAATATATTATTTAGTGGAGATTTTATTTTCAAAGAAACTATAGGAAATTTTCCGGAAGATAATGAAGAGTTAATGGCTAATAGTCTTAAAATATTTAAATATATGCCTTCTAATGTAGAAATTTATCCTGGACATTATGATAAAACAACTGTAGAACATGAAAAACAATATAATCCATTTTTAAGAGGTATTTAGTGCTTGCAAGTGTAGTAATTGAATATTCGGTAAAATCACTAAACAAAGTATTTGATTATATAGTTCCGGATGAATTAAAAAGTATGCTTAAGATAGGACACAAAGTAATAGTTCCTTTTGCTTCAAAAGAAGTAGAAGGTTTTGTTCTAAAAATTCATAATAATATACAAGATAATTTAGAATACAAAAGTATTATTAAGATACAAGATAGTGATTTTTATTTAAATGAAGAGTTACTCAAATTAGGTAAATATATGAGTGATTCTTTATTATGCAATTTAATATCTTGTTATCAAGTAATGCTTCCAAAAGCATTAAAAGCATCTATAAAAACAAATATTAAAAAAAAGTATGATACATATGTATATTTAAATAATGAAGTTGATATTGATGAATATATCTTACTTCATAAAAGAGCAATAAAAGAAATAGAAATAATTAATATACTTAAAAATAAAGAAAAATTAAAAAGTGAAATTAATTGTTCTCAATTAAGAAATTTAATAAAAAATAATATAGTACTAGAGCGTAAAATAGAAGTAAATAGAGAAGTATCTATTATGAATAGTGAGCATAAAGACATAGTACTTACAGAAAATCAAGTAAATTGTGTTAATGAAATACTAAAATGTAGTGATAGAGAATACCTATTATATGGTGTTACTGGTAGTGGTAAGACAGAGGTGTATATACAATTGATTAAAAACATGTTGAGTGAAAATAAAACATCTATTGTATTAGTACCAGAAATATCTTTAACACCTCAAATAGTAGCAAGATTTAAGAATGTATTTGGAAGTAGGGTTGCTGTTTTTCATAGTTCTCTTTCTGAGGGTGAAAAGTATGATGAATATAGAAGAATAATGAATGATGAAGTATCTATTGTAGTAGGAGCTCGTAGTGCGATATTTTCACCTTTAAAGAATATAGGATTAATAATTATAGATGAATGTCAAAGTACAACATATAAACAAGAAAACAATCCTAAATATAATGCAATAAATATTGCTCAAAAAAGAGCTTTATATAATGATGCTAAACTTATAATGGGTAGTGCTACGCCATTATTAGAACAATACTCTCGTGCTAAGAAAGGAGTATTTCATTTAGTAAATTTAAATAGTAGAATAAGTGGTAAATTTCCAGATATAGAATTAGTTGATATGGAAATTGAGGCAAAGAAACATAATTATATAATTAGTGAA
This sequence comes from bacterium, assembly GCA_029007115.1. Taxonomy (GTDB): domain Bacteria; phylum Bacillota_I; class Bacilli_A; order RF39; family UBA660; genus CAG-1000. Next base: position 13,548 of record JAQXHG010000044.1, read on the forward strand.
AGATTAGATAATGAAATAAAAAAGTGTTTGAGTCATGGTGAGCAAGTAATACTTTTATTAAATAGAAGAGGATATTCTACTTTTTTAAGTTGTACTAATTGTGGTTATGTATATACTTGCCCTAATTGTGATATTTCATTAATTTATCATAAATCTAGTAATTCGTATTGTTGTCATTATTGTGGGTATAGATGTATTAAAAATGATAAGTGTCCTAAGTGTAATGAAGATGCTATTAAAGATTTAGGTTTAGGTACAGAGAAATTAGAAAGTATAATTGAGAAAAAATATAATACAAAAGTATTAAGAATGGATGCTGATACTACCAGAAGAAAAAATGCACATCAAGAATTAATAAGTGAGTTTAGTAGTAAAAAATACAATATATTAGTTGGAACTCAAATGATTTCTAAAGGGCTTAATTTTGAAAATGTTAGTTTAGTAGGAATAATAAATCCGGATTCATCTCTTTCAATACCTGACTTTAGAAGTGGTGAGAAAACATATGAATTATTAAGTCAGACATCAGGAAGAGTTGGTAGATTTAATTTGCCTGGTAAAGTAATAATTCAAACATATAATCCAAATAATTATGTATATCAAAATATACTTAAAAATGATTATGAATCTTATTATAATGATGAAATGGAGATAAGAAGGAAATTAAAGTATCCACCATATTACTATATATGTAATATAACAATAATAAGCAATGAATTTAATAAATGTAGTATAGAGGCAAATAAAATAAAAAAATACTTAGATAAGAATTTAAATGAAAAATATATAATTTTAGGACCTAGCGTTGCTAGTATAGTAAAACTTAAAAATAAATATAGATTTAATATAATGATAAAATATAGAGATTCTAAAGATTTATATAAAGTATTAAGTGAAATTAATAATATAAATATTAATGGTATAAATATTGATATAAATATGAATATTTAATATAATTTATGATGAAAAGAGGTATTGAAATGAAAGATAAACGAGTTGTTTTTATGGGTACACCAGAGTTTAGTATACCAGTGTTAGAAATGTTAATAGAAAATACTAATGTGGTAATGGTAGTAACTAAACCTGATAGTTACGTTGGAAGACATCATGAACTTAAATTTCCTCCAATTAAAGAAGTTGCTATTAAACATAATATTGAAGTATTTCAACCACAAAAAATAAGAAATGATTATAAAAAGATATTAGAATGTAATCCTGATATAATTATAACTTGTGCTTATGGACAAATAATACCAAAAGAACTATTATTTACTCCTAAGTATAAAGCTATTAATGTTCATGCGTCTTTATTGCCAAAATTAAGAGGAGGAAGTCCTCTTCATAGAGCAATAATAAATGGATATGATAAAACAGGTATTACAATTATGTATATGGCTGAAGGTATGGATGATGGAGACATTATCACCCAAGAAAGTATTATTATAGATGAAAATGATGATGTAGGAGTTATACATGATAAATTAAGCATTCTTGGAAAAGATTTACTATTAAAAACTTTGCCTTCTATATTTGATAAGACAAATAAAAGATTTAAACAAGATGAAAAAGAAGTGACTTATGCGTATAACATCAAAAGAGAAGAAGAAAAAATAGATTTTAATAAATCAGCAAGAGAAGTATATAATCAAATAAGAGGAATGTACCCTTTTCCAGGAGCGTATACAACTCTTAATGGTGAAGTAATAAAAATATGTAAGTCTTATGTTGGTAATGATATTACTGGACAAACAGGAACTATTAAAAATATATATAATGATGGTATTGGTGTTGTTTGTAAAGATAAAGAAATAATTATAACAAGACTTAAACCAGCAGGAAAAAAAGAAATGTCATCTTTGGATTTTGTTAATGGTAGAAAGAAAGAAAATCTTTTGGGTAAAAAATTATGTTAAATAAAATAAAAGAAAAATATTTATTGGTATGTAGTGTAATTGTTCTTTTTATGATTTTAGTAGTATTAGTATCTGGTAAAAAAGATGTCAGTTATAAAAAACCAACTATAAACAAAGAAGAAATAATTTCCTTACTTGATAATATTCAAGATAATTATACTCTTTCTATAGAAGAAAATTTAAATAATACAATAACAAATTATATTTACTATAATGATTCTAAAATTGAACTATATGAAAAAGAAAATAATAATATTGGATATTTAAAATATAATGATAAACTATATTCTGTTAGTAATGAAGATTATAAATTAACTGAAGTTAGTAAAATAGATTTTGTTAGTGATGAGTATTATAATGTAGGATTTTTAAAAAAGGTGATCGATAGATGTAATTTTGTATATGAAGATTCTAATACTGTTAGCTGTAAAATAAGAAAGAGTGAATATTATGATATTTATAATGATATTTACAATACAGATTATGGTAATGAAGGTAGTGAACAACTTGATATAACTATTTTTTATTCTACTAAAATAAATAGTATAAAGATAGATTATACATCTAATAATGATATTAAAATATATAATTTAAAATTTACTAATATAGGTAATACTGATTTTAGCTCAATATTTGAATATTATAAAGATAAATTAAAATAATAATCTAGTTTTGTCGAATCTAATGAAACAATAAATTATATAAGTTATTATTTATATGGAGGTGAAAACAACTATAAATATAAATAAAATTTATAAAAAATTTGATTTAATGCTTAGAAATTGTATATTAGATGTTGAGATAGAATTACAGAACAAATGAGACTCCATTTTGTGATTAGATGGAGTTTTTGTTTGAAACTATTTACTATTGTGATAAAATTATCATGGAGGATATAAAAAGATGTATAAATTTGATATTATTGATATTACTATAGATAGAAAATATGAAATAGAAAAAATAGTTGAAGAATATTATCAAGTTTCTAGTATTCCTGATTTTAATGATTTATTAGTATATGCATTTGGTAAAACATTATTAACGAAAGAAGATATAAAATATTTATATTGTGCTTTTTATTTACCAATTGATAAATTTAAATTATTAGTTAATGAATATAAACAATTAGGTTATAAAGATGATGAGATAATAAATTATTTAAAAGAAATATTAATAGAAAATAAATTAACTATTATTAAAAATGAAGAATTTTTTGATAAAATAGTTAAGCAGAGAATGAAAGATATAAATGAATATGGTTTATATAGTAATGAAAAAGGAAGAAAAAAAGCATTGAAAAAATAAATTTCATGTGATATCTTAATGTCGTTTAGGAGGTTTTAATATGTTTGGAATAAAAAAAGAAATAGATCCATATTATATGTATAGATTAGAATTAATTGTAAAAGAATATTTAGAAAATACAGATGATAAAGATTATAATAAACTTGTAGTATTTGCTTCTGATAAGTGTCTTTTAACTGCTGAAAATTCAGATTATCTATATGATGCATTATATTTACCATTTGAAGAATTCAAAGAAATAATTATCGAATTTGATCAAAATCATTTTACTCAAAGAGATGAATTAGATTTTATAAAGTCACTTATTTCTAAGTATGAAAATAATCCTGTTTTAAGTAGAAAACTCGGAAAGAAAAAATATAATAATATGTCTATTAAAAAAGAACTTATTAAAAGAGTTATTCAAGTAAGAAAAATAATGGATTATGAGAATAAATATGGAGAATTTTTATCTTTTAATAATCCAAAAATGAAACTATCTAAATAGAAGGTAGTTATTTTTTTGTAAGTAATATTGGTTGACTATAAATATCTTTTTTAATTATTTATTTAAAAAAGAGTATATGCTAAAATAAAATTATAAAGAAAGAGGTATTTATGAAAAAAAATTTATTAGGAATATCGTTAATTACTATGGGAATTTTATATGGAATGCTTAGTGTTATAGTCTTTTTTATATGTCTTTTATGTGATATTGAAATTAGTCTTGTAATATTTATTTCTATAATTATATTTATTATTCAATTTTTAGTTTCACCTATATTAACAGATATATCAATGAAGTGGTTTTATAAAGCAAGTTTTGATGCAGAAATTCCTGAATATTTAAAAAATGAAATTACTAAGATGTGTACTAATCATAAAATGAATTATCCTAAAATAGGAGTTATCATGGATGGCGCACCTAATGCATTTACTTATGGTCTAACCAAGAATAATGCTAGGATTGTTATTACTCGCGGTTTACTTGAACTATTAAATGAAAAAGAGGTAGTAGGGGTAATTGCTCATGAAATAGGTCATGCAGTTCATTATGACATGATATTTATGTGTGTAGCACAATTAGTTCCATTAGTATTATATTATGTTTATAATGTGTTTGCTGATAATGCTGATAATGACGATGATAAATTAGCAATAGTTGGATTAATTGCTTATATATTTTACATTATATCTCAATATGTAATATTATGGTTATCTAGAACAAGAGAGTATTATGCTGATGAGTTTGCAATATTAGAAACAAAAGATCCTAATTCATTTGCTGAGGCATTAGTTAAGATAGGATATGGGTTAACTGCTTCATCTTCTAAAAATGCTAAATTATCTGTTTCTAAGCCAAATACTTTAGGTATATTTGATGCCAAGACATCTAAATCTTTAATTGTTAGTAGTTATAATAATGGTGGTGTATCTAAAGAAAATATAAAGAATGCTATGAAATGGGAAAAATGGAATATATGGGCAAAGTATTATGAATTTTTTTCAACCCATCCTCTGATATCAAAAAGACTTGAAGCAATTTCTAATAGAAGTAAAGAATTTAATCAAGAACCATATATTGTATTTGATGAAAAAAGACCTGAAAGTTATATAGATGATTTCTTTTATGAATTATTTTTAATATGTAGTGGAACTATAATATTTATATTATTTATAGTATTATTTTATTTATATACTCAAACTGATAATATTTTATATATTAATCTTTGTATTTTTTTACCATTTATATTCTTCTTAATTGAATTATTTAAATATAATAGGTCACATAAAAATAACAATTATAAAAATTATAAGATTTCAGATTTACTATCAATTGTCAAAGTCTCTAGTGTAACTAGCATACCATGTATAATTGAAGGTGAAGTAATTGGAAAAGGAGACCCAGGATGTATATTTGATGAAGATTTTGTTATAAAAGATGATACTGGTATAATATTTATTGACTATAAAAGAGTAATAAGTTTTATGAATATGGTAGATGGTTTAACTAAAACAAAGAGCTTATTTGGTAAAAAAGTTAAGATAAAAGGTTGGTATAGAAGAAACCCGGTTCCATATATTGAAATATATGAGATGGAAGTAGAGGGATGCAAGAATAAGCGTTTCTATTCTAGCTTAATAAATAAGATAATCTTAACTATATTTATTATTATTAGTTTATTATTTATTATATGTTTCATATAATTAGTATAAAATAAATCGATTTTATACTTTTTAAAATTTTATTAAAATATAGGTATTATTGACAAACAATATCTTTTGCCGTAAAATTATATTGGAAGAGAGGCTAAAATGATGTATGAGGAAAAGCAATTTCTAACTGCTAGGGAGATATTAGAAAAAGATTTTAAAATTGATGCTAGAGGTTATAGACCACAAGAAGTGGATCAATTTTTAGATTTAGTTATAAAAGATTATGTAGAATTTGATACTCTTAAAAAGAAATTAATAAATGAAATTAGAGCATTAGAAACAGAAAATTCAAAGTTAAAAGCAGAAGTTAGAAATTTAAAAGCATCATTAGATATAGCAGGCTCTAAAGGAGTTACTAATGTTGATTTATTAAAGCGAATTAGTGATTTAGAAAAAGTAGTATATGGAGAATAATTTTTAAGACATACGCTGCATAAATTTTATGTAGAGGAAAGTCCATGCTCACTCATGCTGGAATGCATGGTAATGTTCGTGCTAGGGGAAAAAATAACCCTAGGTAGTACTTTGTACTAACGGCTTTGAAATAATCAAGTCCTGATTAAAGTAAATATAAAAGTGCCATAGAGACGAGATTGTTAGGAATAACAATTGTGGAACGGGGTAAACCCCACGAGTGAGAAACCCAAATTTGGTAGGGGAACTCTTACAAATGAATAAATAAAGGAGTAAGGGAAAGAGAAATCTTTAGATAGATGTATGTCACCTTTTAAGGTACAGAACATGGCTTATTAAAAATTATTTTTATTATATAGGAGATTAATTGTGAAAGAAATAGGAGATGCGTTTAGAGAAGCGAGAGGGGAAATTGGTATTTCAAAAGAAGAAGTTATAAAAGATTTAAATATAACTGAAAGCCAACTAGATAACTTAGAAGATGGAAATGTTAATGCATTTAAAGATGTTTTTTTTCTAAAAGACATAATAAAGAAATATTCTAAATATTTAAATTTAGATGAAGATGAAATTATAGATAAATTTAACGATTTTATATTTGGTTATACATCTAGAATACCACTTGATGAAATATTAGAGCAAACAAAGGAAATAAATATTCTTGAACTTAAAAATAAAGAAAATAAAATAGTTTCACCTTATACTAATCCGACTAAGAAAAAAAATAATACAAAAAATATAATAATATATACATTATCAGTTATTATTTTTGTTATACTTGTAGTATTAATTGTAAAAATTGTTACCAATAAAGAACATATTATTTTAGAAAATAGTTTTATAGTAGTAAAAAATGGAGGAATGTATTAATGAATGTACCTAATAAAATTACATTATGCAGAATAGCATTATCTATAATACTTATGATATTAATGATATTTCCTGTTGAAAAGGTTGGAATTGTCTTTCCAGAAATTAGTATTGAAGGCAAATTTATTATGGATAGTAAGTATTTAATTTGTGGTGTCATTTTTATGATAGCATCATTAACAGATTTTATAGATGGATATTTAGCTAGAAAATACAATTTAGTAACGGATATGGGTAAAGTAATGGATGCGATTGCTGATAAAATATTAGTTAATGGAGTATTAATTATATTTGCTGTTATTGGATGGATTAGTGTAATTGTTCCTTTGATAATAGTTTGTAGAGATATAGCAGTTGATTCAATTAAAATGGTAGCTGGTAGTAAAAATGGTGCAGTTGCTGCATCTAAAACTGGTAAATTAAAAACAGCTTTTATGATGAGTGGTTTAACAATATTATTTTTCTATAACTTACCATTTTCATTGTTTGGTATTAATAAAGTTGCAGAAGTATTAATAATGATTGCATGTATTTTATCAGTAATAAGTGGTGTAGAATATTACAATAAAAATAAAAAATATATAATAAATTCTAAGTAACATCATGTTACTTTTTTTATGCAATTAAATGTTTGTATTTTTGAAAGCAAAATATTTAAAATTATATAAAATTGTTTTTTTAATGTAATATTAAAGTAACATTATAATTTCTAGTTAGGCAAATAAGGTATAATTCAATTATTGAATATATATTTTGAGCAAAATTAAAAAATCACAAAAATATGTTCGTAAAAAAATATTGACAAAGAAAAATATTTGTTTTAGAATTAAAGTAATGAAGGAGAAAACATTATGAAAAAAGAAAAAGATAAAGCATTGGAACAAGTTTTAGCTGATATAGAAAAGCAATTTGGTAAAGGTGCTATAATGAAATTAGGAGAAAAAGGTGTTAGTAATATAGATGTTGTATCAAGTGGTTCTATCGCACTTGATCAAGCCCTTGGTGTTGGTGGCTATCCTAAAGGAAGAATTATTGAAATATTTGGTCCAGAATCAAGCGGAAAAACAACAATAGCTCTTCATGCTATTGCTGAAGTACAAAAAACTGGTGGAAAAGCAGCATTCATTGATGCAGAGCACGCTTTAGATCCTGTATATGCTAAGAAATTAGGAGTAGATACTGATGAATTACTATTAAGCCAACCTGATACTGGTGAACAAGCATTAGAAATAACAGAAGCATTAGTTAGAAGTGGTGCAATGAGTATTATTGTAATTGACTCAGTTGCGGCACTTGTTCCTCAAGCTGAAATAGAAGGAGAAATGGGAGATTCTCATGTAGGTCTTCAAGCAAGACTTATGAGTCAAGCATTAAGAAAATTAGGTGGTATTATTAATAAAACTAATACTATATGTATTTTTATTAATCAATTAAGAGAAAAAGTTGGTATTATGTTTGGTAATCCTGAAACTACTCCAGGAGGTAGAGCTCTTAAGTTTTATTCATCTGTTAGATTAGATGTTAGAAGAGGCGAGCAAATAAAGGTAAATGGTGAAGCAATTGGAAATAAAACCGTTATAAAGGTAGTAAAAAATAAAGTGGCGCCTCCATTTAAAACAGCAGAAGTTGAAATTATGTATGGAGAAGGTGTATCAAAAATAGGAGAAGTAATTGATATAGCATCAAATGTTGGAATAATTGATAAAAGTGGTGCTTGGTTCAGTTATAAGGGAGAGAAAATTGGCCAAGGAAAAGAGAATGTTAAACTTGTATTAAAAAATAACCCTCAAATGTATAAAGAAATTGAAGGTAGAGTTAGAGAATCTTTATTTAATGTATCACCTAAAATAGAAGAAAATAAGAAAAAAACAACAAAAGAAGAAGAATAATTTAGTATTTAATTAACATAAGATAGATTAAAAAGAAAAAATATGGTAAAATTTTCTTTATGAAGGAGAGTGAAAGACATATGTCACTAAAAGTATATAATACGATTAGTCGTAAAAAAGAAGAATTTATTCCATTATATGGAAATAATGTAGGTATGTATGTCTGTGGTCCTACTGTATATGGTTTTCCTCATTTGGGTCATGCTAAGAGTTATATTAGTTTTGATACTATTTATAGATATCTTAAATATAAAGGGTATAAAGTTAAATATGTTCAAAATATAACTGATGTTGGACATTTAGTCGGGGATGCTGATTCTGGGGAAAGCAAAGTAGAGAAACAAGCAAGAATAGAGCAAGTTGATCCATATCAAATAGCATACAAATACGAATTATCTTATTTTGATTGTATGGATAAATTAAATGTGTTAAAACCAGATATTTCTTGTAGAGCTACTGGTCATATTATTGAAATAATTGATATGATAGAAAAATTAATAGATAAGGGATTTGCTTATGTAACAGATAATAATAATGTTTATTTTGATATATCAAAATTTAAAGATTATGGAAAATTATCTAATAGAACATTAGATAATTCTGTTAGTGGAGAGAGAATTGAGATTGCTGATGATAAAAAGCGCCCAGAAGATTTTGCACTATGGAAAAAAGCTGATAATGGACATTTAATGAAATGGCCAAGTCCATGGGGTGAAGGTTATCCTGGATGGCATATTGAATGTTCAGTAATGTCTAAAAAATATTTAGGAGATACATTTGACATACATGGTGGAGGGATGGATAATATATTTCCACATCATGAATGTGAGATGGCTCAATCAACTTGTGCTAATGGATGTGATTTTGTTAAATATTTTATTCATAATAATTTAGTTACTGTTAATGGACAAAAAATGGGTAAGTCACTTGGTAATTTTATAACATTGCCAGATTTATTTAGTAAATTTAATCCATTAGTTGTAAGATTTTATACATTATTATCACATTATAGAAAACCAACTGATTTTGATGATAATAAATTATTAGAAGCAAATAAGAGTTATGATTCTATAGTTAAAGCATTATCTAAGGCTAGAAATAAAAAAATAGATGATGTCAATAAAGATGAAGAAATAGAAGAAATTAAAAATAAATTTTTAGAGGCAATGGATGATGATTTTAATACGGCACTCGCAATTAGTTATTTATATGAATTAGTTAAAATTATTAATAAAACTGATGATGTAAATAAACTTTCTAACATTGTTAAATTCTTTGATGAAACTGTTAATCCAATATTAGGATTATCTTTTGAAGATAATGTCACTAGTAATAGGGAAGACGAATTAATTAATTTTATAATAAAACTTAGAAGTCAAGCAAGAGAAGAAAAAAGATATGACTTATCAGATGAAATCAGAGATGAATTAATTAAAATGGGAATAACTTTAAAAGATTCAAGAGAAGGAACCACATATGAAAAATAGACTTATATATTAAGTCTATTTTTGTCATTTATTTTTACTTAAAAGATGAAGACTTTTATAGTATAATAAAAATAGGTGAATTATATATGGTTGTTAGAAAATTTAATTATTATAGATTTTTTATAGTCTTAATTATTCTAATAGTAATTATTTTTGGTATTACATCTTTTATAAAAGATAAAAATTATAAGAAAACATATGAATATAAATTAACTAATATTGGATATTCAATTGAAGATGTTAATAAAATAGAAAAAGAATTAAGTTCAAATCAAATAGATAAAATATTGACTATGAAATATTATGATAATTTAGTTGATTTAATTAGTGAAAAATATTTTATATTTGATTATCTTGAAGAATATATTAATTATAAAAATGAAAATAAGAAAAAAAGTAATGCTGAAATTGTAAAAATGGTTAATACTAAATCTTATCTTGATTGGTTTGATAATCAATATGAGACAGATATAACAAAAAATGAGTTAATGCTTGTCAATAGGTATTATGGTTTAAGTGAAGATTATGAACCAGATGATATAGTAGATGTACCTACACAATATGCTTATAGTGGCAAAAAAATAAGCAAAAGTATTTTAGACAAAATAATTTCTCTTATAAATGCAGGTAAGCAAGAAGGATTTACATTTGTAGTTTCAGATGGATATAGATCATATAAAGAACAGGAAAATATTTATAATAATTATGTTGATAGTTATGGTATGAGCCAAACAGATGAAATAGTTGCAAGGCCAGGACATTCCGAATATCAAACAGGTTTATCTTTTGATTTAAAGCCATATAATCAAGTAATAGAAGATGTTTCTACTAATAGTGAATACTTATGGTTAAAAGATAACGCATATAAATATGGATTTATTTTTAGATTTGAGAAAGAGCATGAGAGTGTTACACAATTTCCATCTTCATCGTGGAGACTAAGATATGTAGGAGACTCTGCTGCATCATTAATATATAGTGAAAAAATTAGTTTTGAAGAATATTATGCATTTTTTGTTGAGAATAACAATTAAAAATAGAAAAAAATAGATATTTAATAAAAAAATACTAAAAAGCACTTGACTAAAATCAAGATTTTATGGTAATATCAATATGCTTGATTATTATCAAGTGCCTACCTTAATGGGGAATTAGCTCAGTTGGCTAGAGCATCTGCCTTGCACGCAGGGGGTCGCGGGTTCGAGTCCCACATTCTCCACCATTATGATAGTAAACTCGAATATAACATTCGAGAAAAATATATGACTGACTAGAAATAGTTAGTTTTTTATTTAGTAATTAAATTGATAAAAGAAATATTATTACTTTAAATAAAGTATGAATTGGTAGAATACAATATTATATAACAGGCTTTCTTAAAGGCTTTGCAGTGGGTTAGTAATAGTTTGAATAATTGTAATATTTAAAATAAACTATATTAAAAATGATATCAGTCTTTGATATCATTTTCATCAATAAGTTTACTAGTGTGCTTTTCATATGCTTTAATAGATATTTTATCTAAAGATTTATATTTTAATTTTTTTAATTTACAAATATTATATAAAAAATAATCTATTAGATATGGATTTCTAATAAATAGTGGACCAATTATATGGGTTGCATAAACATTTTTATAATTAAAGCCTTCTTTATTATTTTTTAAGTCATTTGAATATTTTTCATTTGTTTCAAATAAAGGGCTTTTACTATTGATAACTAAGTCACATCTATTTTGAAAACCTATTATCTCTTCACTAATTATTTTTGATTTAGCTCTAACTTCACCGACTATTCTATTTCTAGAAGCATTATGAAATACATCTTCATTTAAATATTCAACATAATAATCAAATATGTTAAGAGCATCTACTTTAGTATTAATAGTGTCAATATATTTACCAAACATATCCATAGAATTGCCAGTTAAAAATAAATATTTATTATCTTCAATATATTTTTTTATTTCTTGCTTTCTTAATTTTAAATCTTCAAGAGCAATTAGAATATCTTCTTCACTTCCACTACCAATATAGATAATATCATATTTATTAAAATCAATTTTGTCATTGATGCTTTTTAAGTCAACTTTTACTTTAATATTGTTTAGTTCTAAATTATGAACAATACATCTAGTATTAGCATTTTCTCCATAAAGGTTTAATAAATCATAATATAAATGTAAAACATTAATCATTATTTTCCTCCTTTATTATTTTTTTTAGTTGTATTTCTTTATCAAAGCAAACCATGGAATATATATTTCCTTTAGTTTTATTTTTAAGTATATCTTTTAAATTATTTATATCTTCAACAAGAATAATTTTTTCTTCATTAATTTTTGCATATTGCATTCTAAGATGCATATCGTAACAAAATTTACCAATAAGAATAATATTTTTAATTGATGAATCATTTAAACTTTCAAAATCTATATCGTATATCCATGATATATCATTTTCTTTATATCTTCGACTAGATGTATCAAAACCAAGTATTATAGTTTTATTACCTTTTTGATGTAATATATAATCTAATGATTGTTTATAACTTAAGTTGTTTTCATTTTTACTTGCTAACATTTGCCATTTACGATTATCAAAATTATAAATATTTAATCTTTTAGTTTTAATATCAGCATTTAATACATTTATTATTTGATTATCTTCAAGACCGATTGTTTTAGATAATGCATAGCATCCAGTTACAAAATATGCTGTATATAAAAAGTCTGAAGGTAATTTAATTATATTATTATTGATAGTTATATTCTTATTTTCAATGTCTATATTTTGAGCTTCATATTGAGGCTTACCTCTATAAAAGTGATGATGTGAACATTCATATGATCCAAGATGACCATAATGATAGAATTCATATTCTAATTTTTCATGACATATAGGACAATAAGCAGCATCTAAATTATTAATATTACTTTTTGTTGAATAATTATTTTTTGATAATCCATAACTAGTGATTAGACCTTCATGATTGATTCTAAGTCTATTTACAAAAGGATCATCTACATTTAATATAAGATTAGTTCCGTTTGGAATAGCTGTTTTTATCTCATTATATATTTTATATGGGTGAGAGTTTCTTGGTGGTTGGTCTCTTGTAATATTAGTAATCATTAAATGAGTAGGGGTTATATATTTAAAAATATATTTCATGAATTGTTCATCTAATTCCATTAATAATACATCTTTTTTAAGCTTTCCACATAATGTTGAGTTATTTAATATTAAAGAAGTGATAGCATTAATTGTGTTACTTCCTTCTTTGTTATAAACGACAGTATAATTATTTTTTGTTAATATATTATACATAAGTTCAGTGCTAGAACTTTTGCCACTAGAACCTGTTATTCCAATAACGTATTTAGGAAGTTTAATTTTACTAAGTATGTTTTTATCTAGTTTTAAAGCATAATGTCCACCAATAACACTTCCTTCATGGCCCATTAATTTACTTATTTTATTAATTAATTTACAAGTTAGTATAACTATAAATTTATACATATTATCACCTACATTTTTATTATACACTTATTTTAAAATTTAATAAAGATTGATCATTAAAATGATTAGGTAATAACGATAAATATATTGTTTTTAATGTTATTTTAATATTTGAGTGATAATATCTATGAATATAATTTGTATTATCCTTTAGTTTTATTTTAAATATATGCTATAATGGTTAATACAAGGATTAATATTTTTTATTATTAGAGGAGTGATAAAATATGGATTATTATATGATAAGTTATGGATTAACATTTATAGCAATTATCATTACATTATTAGCACAATTATTTATAAGTTCTAGTTATAGCAAATATTCAAAGGTTAAAAATTCTAGTGGAATAACTGGAGCGGATGCGGCTAGGAAGATACTTGATAAAAATGGATTAAGTGATGTTAAAGTTGTTGAAACTAGTGGAAATCTAACAGATCATTATGATCCAAGAACTAAAGTGGTTAGATTATCATCAAATATTTATAGAAATAATAGTATAGCCTCTGTTTCAGTAGCGGCACATGAGTGTGGTCATGCTATTCAAGATAAAGATGGATATACATTTATGAAGATTAGAAGTTCACTAGTTCCAATTGTTAATTTTTCTTCATATGCTGGATATATTGCAATTTTACTTGGATGTCTTTTTGGTTCTAGTAATTTAATAATGATTGGTATACTTGCAGAATGTGCGATATTACTGTTCCAGATTGTTACATTACCAGTTGAAATTGATGCATCTAAAAGAGCTTTAGAGGAAATAAAAAAAGAACACATTCTAGAAAATAAAGAATATAGTAAAGGTAGAACTATGTTATTTGCGGCTGCTTCTACTTATATTGCTAGTCTTGCTACAACATTAATTGAAATATTAAGATTGATTTTAATGTTTAGAAGTCGTGATGATTAATAGAAAGGATATATTATGATAAAGCTATTAAAAAGTCTTACTAAAAAAGATATATTTTTAATGTGTATATCTTTTATATTTATTGTTATTCAAGTATATTTGGACTTAAGATTACCTGAATATATGAGTGAAATGACATTATTAATTCAAACTGGTGTAATAGTTTTAAATGATATATTAATAGTTGGATTAAAAATGTTAATCGTAGCATTTGGTAGTTTAATGATTTCAACAATTATTGTTTATTGTACATCTTATATTGCAGCAGATTTTTCATATAACACAAGAAAAAAATTATTTCAGAAAGTTGAAAGTTTTAGTATGAACGAAATAAAGAAATTTAAAACAAGTAGTTTAATTACTAGAACTACAAATGATATTAATCAAGTAGAAATGTTTATTGTAATGGGATTTCAACTACTTATTAAATCTCCAATTATGGCAATATGGGCAATTAGTAAGATATTAAATAAAAATATAGAACTTAGTATATTAACAGGAATATGTGTTTTTATACTTCTTGTTGTGGTGTCCATCTTAATATCAATTGTAATGCCTAGATTTGAAAAAGTACAAAAGTTGATAGATAAAATAAATGGAGTAACTCGTGAAAATTTAACAGGTATTAGAGTAGTTAGAGCATTTAATGCTGAGGGGTATCAAGAAGATAGATTTAATAAAGTTAATGATGATTTAACAAATATGCAATTATTTAATCAAAGATGTTTTGCTATTTTAAATCCTGTGATTAATTTAGTTATGCATGGATTAACGCTTGGAATTTATTTTATTGGGGCAATTTTAATGCTGTCTATGAGTTTGTTTGATAAAATTACTTTATTTAGTGATATGGTAGTATTTAGTAGCTATGGTTCACAGGTAGTAATGTCATTTTTAATGCTTGCTATGATATTTATGATACTTCCAAGAGCGGAAGTTTCTGCTAAAAGAATAAATGAAGTGTTAGATGAAAATAATTCTATTAAGGATGGTAAATTTGATATATTAGATACTGATGTTAAGGGAGAAATAGAATTTAAAAATGTTAGTTTTAAATATCCTGATGCTAAAGAATATGTACTTAATGATATATCGTTCAAAGTAAAAAAAGGGGAAACTGTTGCTTTTATTGGTTCTACTGGTAGTGGTAAATCAACATTAATAAATTTAATTCCAAGATTTTATGATGTTAGTGAAGGAAGTATTTTAGTAGATGGAGTAAATGTAAAAAAATATAAAGGAGAAGTTCTTAATAATAAAATAGGATATATACCACAAAAAGCAGTTATGTTCAGTGGAACTGTTGATAGTAATGTAAGATATGGGGATAATGGTAAAAAGGAATTAAGTGAAGAAGATGTAATTAAAGCATTAGATATTGCTCAAGCTACTGATTTTATTGCTAAAATGCCTGATGGATATGAATCGCATATAGCTCGTGGTGGGACTAATATAAGTGGTGGCCAAAAACAAAGAATATCAATAGCAAGGGCAATTGCAAAAAATCCAGAAATATATATATTTGATGATAGTTTTAGTGCTCTTGATTATAAAACTGATTATATACTTCGTAGTGAATTAAAAAAATATACTAAAGATGCCACATGTCTTATTGTTGCTCAAAGAATCGGAACAATTATAAATGCTGATAAAATAATTGTTCTTGATAAAGGAAAAATAGTTGGAATTGGAAAACATAAAGAATTACTTGATAAGTGTGATATATATAAAGAAATTGCTTTATCACAACTAGGAGAGGAGGAACTTAATAATGCCTAAACCTAGAACAATTGAAAAGTCAAAAGATTTTAAAGGTTCAATGAAAAGATTAATAAATGCACTTGATAAATGGAAAAAAATTATGATAATTGCATTAGTATTAGGATTTTCTAGCGCAATAATATCATTAATTACTCCTGATAAGATATCACAACTAACAGACACTATAACTGATAGTCTTTCAGTTGATAGTGAAGTAATGAATGAGTTAGTGACAAAAATTAATTCTAATTCTACTGGTAGTGATTTGGTAATTAAAGGAACTACAATTACGTATAGGGAACAATTAGAGTTTATTACTTTAATTAGTCAGATTGATAAGGAAAATACAAATGATATCATAAAAATGGTTGATACTCTTCCAGAGAGCATTAAATCCATTGTAATTAAAAAAATGGATTTTGATTCAGTTAAACATTATTCATTAATTATAGGTATATTATTTTTGATAAGTGCGTTTTTTGGATATATACAATCATATATGTTAACAACTGTGTCAAATAATTTTGCTAGAAATTTAAGAGATAAGATAAGTAAAAAGATAAACATTCTTCCTCTTAAATACTTTGATTCCCATGAAACAGGAGATGTTTTATCAAGAGTTACTAATGATGTGGACACAATTTCAAGTCAAATGAATAATAGTCTAGCTACACTAATTAGTAGTATAACTTTGTTTATTGGTTCTATAATAATGATGTTTAAGACAAATTCTATAATGGCTATAACAGCTATACTATCAAGTTTAATTGGATTTATATTCATGTTTATAATAATAAATAAATCTCAAAAATATTTTGTTCAAAGACAAACAGAACTTGGTAATATGAATGGATTTATAGAAGAAATGTATTCATCACATATAATTGTAAAATCATATAATGGTCTTAGAGATGCTAATGAAAAATTTAATGAATTAAATAAAAAATTATATACATGTAATAGAAAAGGTGCTTTTTTATCAGGACTAATGCAACCATTTATGGGATTTATTGGTAATTTTGGTTATTTGTGTGTATGTGTGGTTGGTGTTCTTCTTACTATGAATAATAAAATTACATTTGGTGTAATAATTGCATTTATGATATATGTAAGACAATTTACCAATCCTTTATCTCAAATTGCACAAGCAATGACCAATTTGCAATCAACAGCAGCTGCTAGTGAAAGAATATTTGAATTTCTTGATGAGAAAGAAATGAGTAATGAAAATAATTGTACGTCTCATTTAGATAAATCTAAAGTAAAAGGGAACATTGAATTTAAAAATGTAAAATTTGGTTATAATAAAAATCATAATATAATAAACAATTTTTGTGCAAAAGCAAATCCAGGTGATAAAATTGCAATAGTTGGACCAACTGGAGCTGGTAAAACCACTATGGTAAATTTACTTATGAAGTTTTATGAAATTAATGAAGGTGATATTTTAATAGATGGTGTATCTATAAAAAATATGACAAGGAAAAATATTCATGATTTATTTGTTATGGTACTTCAAGATACTTGGTTATTTGATGGAAGTATTAAAGAGAATTTAATATTTAATAAAGGACAAGTAAGTGAAGAGGAAATAAATGATACTCTTAAAGTAGTAGGAATAGATCATTTTGTTAATACATTACCTGGTGGAATAAATGCAAATGTAAATGATAATGATACAATCTCAAGTGGACAAAAGCAGCTTCTTACTATTGCAAGAGGTATGATAAAAGATGCACCATTTTTAATTCTTGATGAAGCTACAAGTAATGTTGATACTAGAACAGAGGAATTGGTTTCATCAGCAATGGATAAACTTACATTAGGGAGAACTTCATTTATAATAGCTCACAGATTATCAACAATTAAAAATGCTAATTTAATACTTGTTATGAATGAGGGAAATATCATTGAACAAGGAACACATGAAGAACTTATGAATAAAAATGGATTTTATGCAGATTTATATAATTCACAATTTAAACTATAACATTATTTATTAAAAATAATAAGGTGGTGAGTATGAGAATTTTAATTATTGAAGATGAATTCAATCTATCAGATGCGATATGCAGTAGATTAAAAAAAGAAAAGTATACAGTTGATTGTTCATATGATGGAGAAGAGGGACTATATAATGCTCAAAGTGGTATATATGATTTAATTATATTAGATGTTATGCTACCTAAAATGAATGGTTTTGAAATACTAAAGCAAATAAGAAGTGATAATATCTTATCTAAAGTAATAATGCTTACTGCTAAAAATGAACTTGAAAATAAATTAGAAGGGTTTTCATATGGAGCTGATGACTATTTGACAAAACCATTTCATATGGAAGAATTAATAGCGAGAGTAAATGTTCAACTAAGAAAAAATAATAGTAAAAATAATAATGATGAAATAGAATATGCTGATTTAATATTAAATGTAAGTACAGCTAAACTTATGTGCAAAACATCTAATGATACAATGAATATATCAGGAAAGGAATTTTTAATACTTGAATATTTAATGAGGAATAAAGAACAAATTATTTCTAAAGATATTCTATATGATAAAATATGGGGCCTTGAAAATGAAGTTGAATCAAATAATTTAGAAGCATATGTATCTTTTATTAGGAAAAAGATTAAAATAATAGATTCTAAAGTAAATATAAAAGCAATAAGAGGTCTTGGATATAAGTTAGAGGTAAATAATGAAGAGACTTAGAAATAAAACATTTTTATTATTATTCACTATAATTTCATTGTTTACATTTATATTACTTTTAATATTTAATGTTCTTACTTATAGTAGGGAAAAAGAAAAGATTCTTACTAATTTAAATAGAATATCAAGTGCACATAATAGTTTTGATTTAGTCTTAAATAGACCAATATTATTAGATTCAATAGCTTATGTAGTCACATATGATATTAATAGAAATATAATTAGTGTAATAAATTACACTGATAAAGAAGTAGATAAAGATAAACTAGTTAAGCTTGCTAGAATTATTATAAAAGAAAATAAAGAAGTTAAAGTGGGTAATCTATATTTTAACAACTATTCATATTTGAATAATCAAAATAGTATCATAATTATTGATAATAGTGAGTCAAAAAAAATAGTTAGAAGCTCTTTTGTTCAATCATTTATTATATTTGTATTATCATTAGTAATAATTTTATATATTAGCGCAGTACTTACAAAGTGGTTAGTAAAGCCTGTTATCGATTCTTTTGAAAAGCAAAAAGATTTCATATGTGATGCTTCTCATGAATTAAAAACTCCTCTTGCTGTAATACTAGCTAATGCTGAAATGTTAGAAAGTGAACCGAATGAAAAGAAATGGTTAAATAATATTAAAAGCGAAAGTGAAAGAATGAGTAAGTTAGTAACTGATTTATTAGAATTATCAAGAATGGAAAATAATTCAACAAAAATGTATTTTAAGGATGAAAATATTTCTAAAATAATATTAAAAACTGTTTTAACTTTCGAAAGTTTAATATATGAGAACAATTTAAAGATAGATTATGATATAAAAGAAGATTTAAAACTTAAATGTGATGCTGAGAGAATAAAACAGTTATTAACTATTCTTATTGATAATGCTATTAAACATAGTTATAAAAATTCTACATTGAGAGTAAATTTATATAAAGAGAAAGATAATATTATATTAGAAGTTATCAATAGGGGGGATGAAATACCTAAATCAGAACGTACAAAAATATTTGAACGTTTTTACAAAGCAGATAAATCTAGAAATAGAAATGATAATAGATATGGGCTTGGTCTTGCTATTGCTACTAATATAGTTAATAGTCATAATGGAAAAATAAGTGTTGATTGTAAAAGTGGTTATACAACATTTACTGTAAATTTTAAAACAAACTAATAAAAAAAGTTTGTTTTTTAATGTTATTTTAATAATTGATTAGTATGATTAGTATGTAGAAAGGAAAAAATAAATATGTATATTATTAAAAATGCATTAACTTCTATTAAAAGAAATAAAGGAAGAAATATACTTATAGGTATAATAATACTTGTCATAAGTGCAGCATCATCTATTACTCTTGCAATTAGAAGTTCTGCAAATAACATAGTAAAATCATATGAAGAGCAATATAATTTAGAAGCAAGTATTTCTATGGATAGGCAAGCTTTAATGGAATCATTTAAAAATGAAAGTTCTTCTCAAGAAGAAATGATAGAACAATTTAATAACATCAAGGAACTTACCATTGAGCAAATAAATAATTATGGAAATAGTGATTACTTAAAAAGTTATTATTATATTTATAATACAAGCGTTAATGCTAAAGATATCGAGGAAACAACAGATAGTTTAATAAAAGAAACAACTAAAACAGAGACAACAACTAAAAGTTGGGGAAACGATTATCAAAATGGAGGATTTCCAGGTGGTAGAGTTCCAAGCGGTGGTCAAACAACAACTAAACAAACTACTATAACTGAGAAAATATTTAATGATAAAGTATCTAGTGGTGCTTTTACATTAATAGGATATAGTTCTTATGAATCTATGAGTGAGTTTATAAATGGAACTTATTCGATGACTAGTGGAAGTATATTTAATGATTTAAGTAGTGCTGAGTGTATTATATCTGAAGAATTAGCTGTTTTAAATGAATTAGAAGTAGGTGATGAAATTACTCTTTTAAATCCTAATGATGAAGATTTAACTTATAAGGTTAAAATAAGTGGAATTTATAAAGAAAATAGTGATGATGCTAATGATATGAGTAGCATGTTTTCAAGAAGTGCTAATCAAATCATAACAACATCAAGTGTTATTGAAAAAATAATTGCTGATGATGAAGATTTAAGTGTTACTATAACGCCTACATTTATATTGAAAGATGAAGATTCTATAGATAAATTTAAAAGTGAAGTTGAAGATAAAGGATTAAGTGAATATTATATAGTTACAACTAATGAAGAAATGGTTAAGAATGCTACTAAATCTATATCAAATGTTAAGTCATTTGCAATGGTATTCTTAGTTATAACATTAATTATTGGTGGAGTTGTATTGCTTGTAATTAATATGATTAATATTAGAGAGAGAAAATATGAAATTGGCGTTTTAAGAACTATAGGAATGAAAAAATCTCTTGTAATAAGTCAATTTATGTTAGAACTTTTAATAGTTGCAATATTTAGTCTTTTAATTGGTGCTGGTGTAGGATCGTTATGTAGTGTTGATATAGCAAATTCTCTTCTTGAAAATGAAATAAATAATTCAAGTGAACAAATAGATAATATAAATAAAAATTTTGGTGGTATGAATACATATGGAGGTTCAAATAAAACAAATTTTGTTGGAAATAATAAAATAAGTGGAGTTGTAACCATTGAACAAGTTAGTAATATAAATGCAGTAGTTGATTTTAAAGTATTAATAGAGCTTCTTGCAATAGGAATATTACTTACAATATTCAGTAGTATATCATCTGGTGTTGCTATATCAAGATTTTCGCCACTTGATATATTAAAGGAGAGATAACATGAAGAATAAAAAAGAAATTATAAAAATAGAGAATGTAAGTTATAGGTATAAAGATGCAAAAAAAGATGAATATGTATTTAAGAATTTATCATTTGATTTTGAACTTGGAAAAGTATATGCAATAAAAGGTAAAAGTGGTAGTGGTAAAACAACTCTATTATCGTTAATATGTGGATTTGAAACTAATTATGAAGGTAAAATATTTTATGATAATAAAGATTTAAGTAAAATAGATCTTGATAAATATAGAAATAGTGACATTGGAATAGTATTTCAAAGCTATAATTTATTACCACATTTAACAGCTGCAGAGAATATTATATTATCAATGGATATAAATGGTATTAAAAATAAATATAAAGAAAAATATAGAAACAGTTTAAAACTATTAGAAGATGTAGGTCTTACAAAAAAACATGGTGATAGAAGAGTATTAAGACTTTCAGGTGGAGAACAACAAAGAGTTGCTATTGCAAGGAGTTTATCTTATAATCCTAAAGTTATAATTGCAGATGAACCTACAGGTAACTTAGATAAAGATACAGAAGAAGATATATTAAATATATTTAAAAAACTTGCTAAAGATGAAAATAAATGTGTAATTATTGTAACACATTCTGAAAACGTATGTAAGAATTCAGATATAGTTTATGAATTAAAAAAGAAACAGGAGAATAAAGATGGAAAACAAAGAAAAGGAAAATAAAGATTACAAGAAAAATAAAACTTATGATACAAAAAGACAATTTAATGAAAATAAAACTTTCGATAGAAAAAATAATAATGAAAATGTAAGAGAGGTTAGAGTAGAAGAGAATATCAACTATATAAAACCAGAAAAAAAGAAAAAAAGATTTGATGATAAAGATATAATAATTGTTTTATTAATATTAATTGTTCTACTTGGTATAGCATGTTTTGGATATTATAAGATTAAATATAATTCTAAAAATGCACCTATAAAAGATACATCTGATATAAAACTAAATTATACACAAACTACTGATAGTAATATTGAAGGTGTTTATCTTATAGATGTATCAGAAATTGTAGAAAATGTAATGCCAAGTATAGTTGCAATTACTAGTAAAACATTAGTATCATCAGGAATGTATGGTCCAAATTTCTTTGGTTATAATACTGAAGATCGATATCAAGAAGGCGCAGGATCAGGTATAATTATTAGTAAAACTGATACAGAATTATTAATACTTACTAACAATCATGTTGTAGCTGGCGCTTCTGAATTAACAGTTAAATTTATTAATGATAAGAGTGTAGATGCAAGCATTAAGGGCGCTAGTGAAAGAAAAGATGTTGCAGTAATAGCGGTTAAATTGTCTTCTCTTGATCAAGACACAATAGATTCAATAAAATTAGCAACTATTGGCAGTAGTGATAAATTAAAAGTAGGTAATGGTGTTATTGCTATTGGTAATGCTCTTGGATATGGACAATCTGTTACAACTGGGGTAGTTAGTGCATTAAATAGAGAGGTTACAATAGATAATTATACAACTAAGATGATTCAAATAGATGCTGCTATTAATGGTGGTAATAGTGGAGGTGCTTTACTTAATAGTTATGGAGAAGTTGTTGGAATAAATTCGGCAAAATATTCATCATCTTCACTATCAGGATCAAGTGTTGAAGGAATGGGATTTGCAATACCTATTACTGATATAGATAGTTTAATTACTACTCTTATGAATGGAGAAGAAGAAACAAAACCAGTCCTTGGAATAGAAGGATATATGACTAGCAATAGTTATTATAATTTACCAGAAGGATTTTATATATCAAAAATTACTGAAGGAGGTGGTGCCGATAAAGCAGGACTTGAAATAGGTAATATTATCACAGAAATAGAAGGAATTAAAATTAAAACATTTAGTGATTTGAGTGATGTTCTATATGAAAAGGAACCTGGTGATAAAGTAAAACTTAAAATAAAGTATGCTGATGGAAGAGAATACAAAGAAAAAGAAGTTGAAGTTACATTAACTAAATAGATATAAATTTTATGAAAGGATGTGATAAATGAGGTTATAATCGTATAAATGATGAATATTCAATCATCTATATAAATAAATATTTATAGAGTTATTAATAAAAATGATTTTACTGTTATTTACCTTTACATTTTTCTTATTAGGCATAACTCACACCTATGTTTTAAGAAAATAAAAATTATCCCTTTATATAAATACTTTATAAATATTTCCCCTTAAGTAAAATTAAGGGGTTTTTAATTTATTACTATTTTGATACAATTAATTTAAGGTAGGAGATATATAATGAAAAAAATAAATAAAAAAGTAAATTTTAATAATAAATTTAAATATATATATAACTTTTTTAACAATAAAAAGAAATATTTAGATTATCTAATTAAAGGCATTTATGCTGGATTTATGATTGGAATTGGAGCTGTTGTATACTTGAGTGTTCCAGATAAGGTAATAGGTTCTTTTTTATTCTCAATTGGGCTATTAATAGTTTGTATGTATGCAATGAACTTATTTACAGGTAAGATAGGTTATGTATTAATTAATAAATTAGATTATTTATATGAAGTATTTTTAGGACTAATAG
Organism: bacterium; assembly: GCA_029007115.1. GTDB lineage: Bacteria > Bacillota_I > Bacilli_A > RF39 > UBA660 > CAG-1000. The sequence continues at coordinate 37,937 of JAQXHG010000044.1, forward strand.
GAAATTTCATTGGTGCATTTATAGTAGGTAAACTTATGTTATTAACTAGATATAAAATAATTACTGAGCCTGCTAAATTACTTGTAAATGCAAAATTGTCTGATAATTTACTTAGTATATTTATTTTATCTATGTTTTGTGGTGTACTTATATATTTAGCTGTTAATAATTATAAAAAAGTTAATAATGAAATAGGAAAGTATATAGGAATATTCTTATGTGTTATGATTTTTATACTTTGTGGATTTGAACATTGTGTTGCAAACATGGTATATTTTACAATTGCTAGTTCATGGTCTACTAATACTTTACTTTATTTAGCTATTATGATTCTAGGTAATTCTTTTGGATCTATACTAATAGCATTCTTTTATAATTTATATTATAAAAACTAAATTGTTCAAATGTAGAAATTAAATAGTTACAAGAAATTTAATCTTGTAACTTTTTTTGTTTTAAAAAAAAGAAGTGTTTTTAATATTTATTGATAATTATATTTATGAAGGGAGGTAAAGGTATGAAAAGAGTTTTAAAATTTTTTCTTTCATTAATTTTGATTTTAGGAATAATTAAAGTTAAAGCTTCAACTATTGAACTAAATTATAGTGAATGGTCTACATTATATCCTAGTGGTCTTGATTCATCATTTATAGAAAGTGAAGATAGATATCATTTTTATAGAGTTCAAGATAATCAAATAGAGTACACAGATGAATATTATACTCAATTAGAAGGCTATATAAAAGATGAACCATCAAAAACAACTTTTTATAGATATATAACTAATTCTACTTTGGTATTTAATGCAAAAAATGAATTATTATTAGATTATTCTGATTATTGTAAGAAAAATTTTTGCTATGTAAAAATATTTACAGAACCAACTATGGTAGATTTAAGTAGTAAATTAGAAGGACCTGATTATACGAATACAGATATGTTTGAATTAAATACAATATCTGCTCCAATGACAGGAGACAATATTATATTCTCTTTTATTATTTTAGGAATAAGTGTAGTTTGTCTTATACTACTTGTCGTTAAAAGAAAAAAAATGTCGTATGAATAATTTATCTAGTTTTGTCGAATTGATTTAATATTTTTTTTAATAGTGCTAATATAAATTTATGAATAGAGAAGAAATATTAAATAGTTTAATAAAAGAAAATGAAAACCTAGTATATAAAATTGCATCAAAGTATAGTAGATATTATAATTTAGATGATTTATACCAGGTAGGCATAATTGGAATAATTAAAGCAAATGAACACTTTGATTCATCATCAGGAACTAAGTTTTCAACTTATGCATACAAATATATTTTGGGTGAAATTATAGAATATATAAGAAAAGATAGAAATATAATTGTGAGTGATGAAATATTTAATTTATATAAAAAATATCTTCAAATAAAAGACTTATTATTTAGTAAATTAGAAAGAGAGCCTATGCTAAGTGAAATATGTGACTTTATGGGATTAAATGAGTCTTATTTAACAAAAGTTATAGAAAGTGTAGCATTCACAAAAAGTATTGAAAATGATAGGGAATCTTATTTAGATAATACAGATGATATTATTAATAAGATATTTATTGATGATGAATTATCAAATCTTGATGAAAGTGATAGATTACTTATTGATTATAGATATTATAAAGGTTTTACACAAAGTGAAACTGCTAATTTATTAGGATTATCACAAGTCAAAGTATCAAGACAAGAAAAATTAATATTAAGTAGAATCAAGAATAATATTATAATTTAAAAGCATAGATTTTTATAATTATTTTCTATGCTTTTTTTGTTTTATGTCTTCTTATATATCCCACTATTATTAGTACTAACATTACTATAAATATTAAAATAGAATAAATATTATTGTTTTTAATATTATCATCTTTAATAATAACACTATTAATAATGTTATAATATTCACTATCATCATTAATTTCTTTATCGCTACTATATACTATGGTTGTAATATAGTTATTAGTTGTAAATACATTACCTATCTGATAAGTATTATAACCAGTACTATCTAAAGTAGGCCAATAAATACTATAATTTAATACATCCTTATTATTTAACTTGATCTTTTTAATATTATTAACACTTACTTTAATATTAAAATCTTCAAGTTTACTATTAATATTATTTTCAATATATTTTCTTTGATTTTCAATGTCTGTTTTAGTATATGTTGATATATTATAATTGAGTTCTTTATTGTTAGATATAGTTATAGCTATATAATTATTTTCTCTTATCCATTTATACGAATGGTCTTCTTCTGTTTCTAAAATGTAATCTTGTGGTATATCTATACTAAAATAATTATTTTCATAAGCTTTAATATTATTAATATTTAAAATAAAAATTAAAATTATAAATATTATTTTCATTTTATAAAACTTTCCTCCTTAATAGTTTTAGAGTTATTTAACTTAATTTGTTTTAAGCTTTTTTCTCTAGTAGATATTATATAATAAATTAAGATATATAGCAAAGTTATTTACTTTTTACTTTTAAAAAGTTATAATGAGTATATAAAATGGAGTATATATATGAGAAAGTTATCAAAAGTATTTATTATAATTTTTATTATATTATTTGCGTGTGGATGTGCAATCTATATAGATTATTATATAGTTAAAAATAGGCATACTACACCTAAACTTGCTATAAAAAAGCAAATAGATGATAATCAAGTTGTTTATAGTGCATTTTTTTATAAGGTTTGGTATTGTAAAACAAATAATATGTATACAATAGGTGATTATAGCGATAAAGATGCTATATGTCCTTTAGAGTATACATTTGATAATGATGATAATTATGAAAATACTAATGGTGTTAAAATATCAAGAAGAGAATTAACGCTGATAAGTGAAATATATACAACCGAAATGATTGAAGATATTAAGAATAAATACGAATTAGAAGATGCTGTTTATGTTTCAGAAGAATATGGAAAGACTAAATATAAAATAGTTATGAGAAATGATAATCCACTAATTACATCAGACGGAAGTACAATTATTTTGTTTCCTGAATTTAAACTGAATAATGAAAAATATGAGTGGGTATATGATAATCAAAATTATTATTGTATGAATTCGTTGGGAGAAATATCATTATTTCAATATAACGCATGTAGTCCGTTATATAGTAGTATTAAAATGGATGATAAATGGTGTGAACTATATACTAAATCAACTTTAATATATAATGAAGAAATTAAAAATCTTTGTAAGAAGTAATAGTACTTCTTTT